>DCGL01000004.1:21148-23087 GCA_002314565.1 Clostridiales bacterium UBA1779 | reverse complement strand
CGCAGGATACGCCGCTTACAGAATGGGACTGCCCGTCGGCCGTTTTATCTGCGCCTCAAACCAAAACAACGTCCTGACAGACTTCATCGGCACAGGTGTTTACAACCGCAACCGCAAGTTCTACACAACCGCTTCCCCCTCTATGGACATTCTTATCTCGAGCAATCTCGAACGTCTTCTCTACTTCTGCAGTGACAGTATAAAAACAACAGAATATATGCAGCTTCAGAAAAAAGAAGGCATTTATACGGTTGAGCCAGCAGTTATTGAAAAAATTCGCGCAATGTTCTCAGGATATTGCGCAGATGATTCGGAATGTGCCGAGGAAATCTATAAAATATACTCACAATTCAATTATCTCATTGACACTCATACTTCAGTGGGTTTTGCCTGCGTTGAAAAATACAGAGTTGACACCTGGGACAACACGGTATGTGTAATAGACTCTACAGCAAGTCCGTATAAATTCTCTGACAGAGTTTATGAAGCCGTTACAGGAAAGAAAGCTCCGGAAGGATATGCAGCACTGGCCGCACTGAATGAAGCAACGAAGGTTGCAGTTCCGAAGCCCCTGTGTGGACTGGATACGAGAAATATCAGATTTACAAAGATCTGTGCCCCCGCCGAAATGAGTGCCGCAGTGAGAGAATTCATCACAAAATGATATAATTCTTAAATGTCTCTTTATACAATAGCAGATCTTCATCTGCCCGGTGCCGAAGGCAGCAGAAAGGCAATGGACGTTTTCGATCCACGCTGGACTGATGCAAAAAGCAAGCTTGAAAAGAAATGGATATCCCTTGTCAGAGACACTGACTCAGTGATACTGCCCGGTGACTTTTCCTGGGCTCTCCGGCTTGAAGATACACTTGAAGATTTCAGGTTTCTGAACTCCCTGCCCGGTACGAAATACATCGGTAAAGGAAATCACGATTTCTGGTGGACAACGGCCAGAAATATGAACTCCTTCTTTGAAAACTATAAGCTTAATTCGATAAAACTTTTATACAACAATTCTTACGTCATCGGAAATACAGCCGTAATCGGCGCGAGAGGCTGGTTCCCGGACCCGGAAAACCAGAAAACCGTAGGTGAGGTTGACTGGAACAAAATGATTTCGAGAGAAGAAATCAGACTGAAGCTCAGTATTGACTCTCTGCCGAAAGACGCAGAAAATAAAGAGAAAATTCTCTTCATTCACTTCCCTCCCGTCTGGAAGGGCTTTGAATGCCGCGGCATTCTCGATATGATGCATAACGCAGGAATAAAGCGCTGCTATTACGGTCATATTCACGGCTATTATATGAGCGATGCGGATTTCGTTTTCGAAGACATAAAATTCGAGATGATTTCTGCAGATCACCTTGATTTTGCTCCGAAGCCGGTATTCGGAACATAACTATTTTGTTTATTATAAAAATATAAAAAATATTGAAAGGATTTCAGACAATGACAGTCAGAAATTGCACAATCAGCGAGAAGAATCTCGCAACAGTCGAATTCTCATTCGACGCCGCTTCCATCGAAGAAGAAAAAAAGAAAGCATTCAAAAAGAATGCCGCCAAGTTCAACATTCCCGGTTTCAGACGCGGAAAAGCCCCCCGTTCCATCATCGAGAAGATGTACGGTGACGTATTTATGGAGGATGCTGTAAACGCACTCATCACAGCCGGTTATGAAGAAATTCTTGCCGCTCCCGGACGTGAAGTCGTTGCCCGCCCCGATTTTGATTTCGTATCCACCGAAGAGAACGGCGACGTCGTTATGAAGGCCGATATGTACGTAAAGCCCGTTTGCACAATTGAAGACTACAAGGGACTTGAAATTTCCGTTGTAAAGCCCGCCGTTACCGAAGAAGAAATCACCGCTGAAATTGACAGTGTAAGACACCGCAACGCCAGAGAAATCGAAGTTACCGACAGAGCCGCTGCCATGAACG
>DCGL01000004.1:4652-21093 GCA_002314565.1 Clostridiales bacterium UBA1779 | reverse complement strand
TGACGGTGTGGCTTTCGAGGGCGGCAAGGGCGAAGGACACAACCTTAAGCTCGGTTCAGGCCAGTTCATCCCCGGATTTGAAGAACAGATTGTCGGAAAGAACACCGGCGACGAATTCGACGTTAACGTAACCTTCCCCACCGAATATCATGCAAAAGAACTTGCCGGCCAGCCTGCCGTATTCAAGGTAAAGCTCAATAAGATCACTTTCGAAGAGCTTCCCGAACTCAATGACGATTTCGCCGTTGAAGTTTCCGAATTCAACACCTTCGCCGACTACAAGGCTGACGTTGAAAAGAAGATTGCCAAGAGACACGAAGACAATGCCGATGCTGAACTTTCCGAGAAGATTGATACAATCCTCGCAGGCAAACTCGTAGCCGAAGTTCCCGCTGCCATGATTGACAACGAGGTTGAAGGCATGGTTAGAGACACCGAATCCAGAATTCAGATGAACGGCCTTGATTTCAAGACCTACCTGTCCTATTTCGGAATGACGCTCGATCAGTACAAGGAAAATGCAAGACCCGCCGCCGAGACCAGAGTAAAGTCCAGACTTGCTCTTGAAAAAATTGCCGAGCTCGAAAATGTTGAAATCGGTGATGAAGCCGTTGAGAAGGAATATGCAGACGTTGCTGCACGTTACAACGTAGAGCTTGATTATGCCAAGGAAAATCTTCCCCGCGAGAGCGTCGTAGAAGACCTCAAGATCCGTGCTGCAATCGCCGCCGTCAAGGCAGCGGCTAAGGTAACCTACCTTGACAAGGCTCCCGAAGCTGAAGAGGAAAAGCCCGCTGACGAACAGCCTGCTGAAAAGCCCAAGAGAAAGAGAACGACAAAAAAGGCCGCTGAAAAGGCCGAAGATAACAAGGAAGACTGATTTTCAGTTTTTCGCACTCTGTGTGTCGGACGGTATTTCCGTCCGGCACACATATAATAAAAAGCCATTTTTGAATATTTACAGAAAGAAGGTATAAAAAATGAACTCAAATTATGAAGATATCCGCCGTGCAGCCTTGGTTCCAATGGTTATCGAACAGACAGGCCGCGGTGAACGCTCATATGATATTTTTTCAAGACTGCTCAATGACAGAGTTATATTCCTCTCTGATGAAGTCAACGACGCAACGGCATCACTCGTCATTGCACAGATGCTTTACCTTGAGTCGCAGAATCCGGATGAGGACATTTCCTTCTATATTAACAGCCCCGGCGGCTCGGTTACCGCAGGTATGGCAATTTATGACACTATGCAGTTCGTCAAATGCGACGTTTCAACCATCTGCGTAGGTCTTGCAGCTTCTATGGGTGCCTTCCTGCTTGCTGCCGGCACCAAGGGAAAGCGAATAGCTCTTCCCCACTCCGAAATCATGATTCACCAGCCTCTCGGCCAGGCTCAGGGTCAGTGCACAGACGTTCTCATCCGTGCAGAATTGCTTAAGAAAACACGCGACCAGCTTAACTCCATTCTTGCCGAAAAGACAGGCAAGCCCATCGAAATTATCGAAAAAGACACAGACAGAGATAATTTCATGACAGCCAAGGATGCCCTTGAATACGGCCTCATTGACAGAATAATAGAACATCATTAAGCCGAAAGGACTACAGCCAATGGCTTCAAATAATCAGGGACGCTCACCGCGCTGCTCATTCTGCGGTCGCAGCGGAAACGAGGTTAAATATCTCATCCCTTCTCAGACAGGAACATACATCTGCGATGAATGCGTAGAGGCCTGCTCAACCCTCATCGAAGACAACGATAAATATTTAAACAAGGGCACACAGGGACCCGAACTCTCAAAAGAGACTCTTCCGAAACCCCGTGAGATAAAGGAAGCGCTGGATAAGTACGTAATCGGTCAGGACAGAGCAAAAATTGCGCTCTCCGTCGCGGTTTACAATCACTACAAGCGTATTCTTGCCGCCGAAGAAAAAAATAAAAACAAGAATTCAAAGAAGAAGAAATTTGAAGAAAGCATAACCCCCGCAAGCGAAGTCGAGCTTTCAAAGTCAAACGTTCTTCTGATTGGTCCCACAGGCGTCGGAAAGACCTATCTTGCACAGACTCTTGCAAGAACACTTAAGGTTCCCTTTGCCATTGCCGATGCCACAACACTCACCGAAGCCGGATACGTAGGTGAAGACGTCGAAAACATTCTTCTGCGTCTGATTCAGGCTGCCGATTTTGACATTGAAAAAGCTGAAAAGGGCATCATCTACATAGATGAAATCGATAAGATTTCCAGAAAAAGCGAAAACCGCTCCATAACGAGAGACGTATCTGGTGAAGGAGTTCAACAGGCACTTCTGAAGATAGTTGAAGGTACAGTATCAAACGTGCCTCCCAACGGAGGCCGCAAGCATCCCAATCAGGAGTGCATACAGATTAACACCTCAAACATTCTCTTTATCTGCGGAGGAGCCTTTGACGGACTTGACAAGATAATCGAAAAGCGCCGCGGAACCCAGCTCATCGGATTCAGAAGCGAAATAATAAAAAAGGATCCGCTTAACGCTTCAAAGATTTATGAAGACGTGACATCTCACGATATCGTAAAATACGGCCTGATTCCCGAGCTTGTCGGACGAATTCCGGTTATCGTTCCGCTCGATAATCTTGATATTGAATCACTTAAGAAGATTATGACAGAACCTCGTAATTCACTGGTCAGACAGTACAAGAAAATCTTCTCATTTGACAACATTGAAATCGAATTCGATAACTCCGCTGTTGAAGCAATAGCAAAAGAAGCAATACAGAAAAACACAGGAGCCCGCGGACTGCGTTCGATTATTGAAAATTCAATGATGAATCTGATGTATGAACTCCCTTCACGCGACGACGTGGAAAAAGTGATTATAACAGGTGATTTCATTGAAAACAAGGCTGAGCCGCAGCTCGTACTGAAGAAAAAAGACGATACTGTTTAATAATGCCAAAACTTAAATCTGTTTACATCTGTTCCTCCTGCGAATTCGAATCACCGAAGTGGATGGGAAAGTGCCCTCAGTGCGGTGCATGGAATTCTTTCGTTGAGGACGTGGAAGAAGTTGCTTCTTCTTCAAAATCAGATAATGCTTCCGCACCGAGACGTCAAAGCTTCGGCGGAACAAATTGTGCACTCCCGATTGACGAAATCAAAGAGGATGACTGCATCCGTTCACTGACCGGTCTTTCTGAACTCGACAGAGTGCTCGGAGGCGGACTTGTAAAGGGCTCCGTCGTTCTTCTGACGGGTGAACCCGGTATCGGAAAATCCACCCTGCTTCTGCAGATCTGCGGAATGCTTTCAAAGAACCGCAGAATTCTGTATATCTCGGGCGAGGAATCCGGCGGACAGATAAAACTGAGAGCCAAAAGGCTCGGTGTTTCAAATCCCGGTCTCTTCGTTATGTCAGAATCAAACACTGAGAAAATACTCAAGGAATGTGATGAAGTAAAACCCGAGGTGTTAATCGTCGATTCAATTCAGACGATGTATACTCCCGAATCTTCTTCATCCCCCGGAAGCGTAACGCAGGTACGTGAATCCGCTCTTGCATATATTGCCAAGGCCAAAAACGACGGTATTTCCGTCATTATGGTCGGTCACGTCAACAAAGAAGGCTCCATCGCCGGACCGAAGATTCTTGAGCATATGGTTGACGCCGTTCTCTGTTTTGAAGGAGAACACAGTCTTGCTTACAGAATAATCCGGGCAGCCAAGAACAGATACGGTTCAACCGATGAAATCGGAGTTTTTGAAATGACCGACAAGGGTCTGTGTGAAGTTCCGAATCCTTCGGAATCACTGCTAGCCGGAAGACCCAAAAAGGTTTCCGGAAACTGTGCTATCTGCACTGTAGAAGGAACAAGACCGATTATTGCCGAAATTCAGGCGCTTTTAAGTCCTACAACATTCCCGACCCCAAGACGAACCGTCAACGGAGTTGATTACAACAGAATGTGTATGCTCTGCGCTGTCCTTGAAAAGCGGCTCGGTCTGAAGCTTGCTCAGAACGACCTTTACATCAACGTAATCGGAGGTCTGAAAATCGAAGAACCTGCATCTGACCTTGCCGTAGCTATGGCAATGATTTCCTCCCTTACCGATAAAATCGTCCCCGATAGCCTGGTTGCCATCGGAGAGGTCGGACTTGCCGGTGAATGCCGCGCCGTATCTTCCCTTGAAACACGCGTCCGCGAATGTGAACGACTCGGCTTTACAACTGTCGTCGTTCCTTACCGCAATATCGAAAAAAGAAAAATCGAAACAAGCCCGTCAGTTAAACTTGTTCCGATAAAGAGCGTATACGAAATCCTTCTTCTTCTTGAAAATCCGAAGAAGGAAAACTGATTAATACTCAGCGAGCCGGGGATGGTCACCAGGCTTGCTCTTTTCTTAAACGTGCCACAGAACCGTCCCCCGGCAAGATTGATACACTGTTTCAAAAAAGACCGGTAATCTCAATGAGAAAACCGGTCTTTTTTGTATTCAATAAACTCAGATGAACTTCTTGAGTCCGTCTGTAATCTCTTCAACGGGAATAGAAGAGGTCATAACAACGTTGACGTGATATCTGTCGGAAAGCTCGTCAAGGTCGTTGACGAATCTTTCAAAATTGTCCTTATTATTGTCGCAGATGCGAAGTGCGGCATCAACGTAAACGTCGGAAACATCACTGTTGCTGGCAAGAATTCCGGCGATGAAACCGAAGAGCTGTCTTGAGCCGAATACATAGTATTCGTCAACGTTGATAAGTCTGCAGCGATAGTTTACGTCATAGCGCAGCTTAATTCCCTTTTCGAGGCAGACAACGTTGCCCTTGCTTGTTTCAACGGCTTCGTTGACCATGGAGATGAGGGATTTTGTTTTGCCGGAGCCTTTGACTCCGATGATGAGTTTTACCATTTGGGTAGTCTCCTTTGTGTTTATTCTCGTATATTATTTATCAGTTAAGTCTTGCACGAAGAGCTTCGGTCATTTCTTCATAACCGGGCTTTCCGAGAAGAGCAAACATATTCTTTTTATAAGCTTCGACACCGGGCTGGTCGAAGGGATTTACGCCGAGAATATATCCGGAAATAGCGCAGGCATATTCAAAGAAGTAAATCATATATCCGAGTGATTTTTCACTGCGGTCGGCAAGTCTGAGCAGGATATTGGGCACTCCGCCGTCTATGTGAGCGAGAAGGGTTCCCTTCATTGCGGTTTCGTTGACCTCAGCCATCTGCTTTCCGGAGAGGAAGTTCAGACCGTCAATGTTGGCGGGGTCATTGGGAATCTTTGCATCGCTGTCAGCCTTATCAATTGCAAGAACGGTTTCAAACAAGGTTCTTTGTCCCTGCTGAATATACTGTCCGAGAGAATGCAGGTCGGTTGAGAAATTAACGGAAGTCGGGAACAGACCGCGTCCGTCCTTTCCTTCGCTTTCGCCGTAAAGCTGCTTCCACCACTCGTTGAACATAACGGCATAAGGCTCGTAATCAACCAGGGTTTCGATGCATTTGCCGCGTCTGAGCAGAATATTGCGAAGTGCGGCATACTTATAAGCGGGATTTGTGAATTCAGCATCCGGTTCGGTATTCAGCTCTTTCATGGCAAGCTGAGCTCCGCCCATAAGAGCATCTATATCGATGCCGGCTACGGCGATGGGAAGCAGTCCGACAGCCGTAAGCACGGAATATCTGCCTCCGACGGCATCCGGAACGACAAAGGTTTCAAAACCTGCTTTGGTTGAGAATTCCTTGAGAGTTCCGCGTGACTTGTCGGTGGTAACGAAAATATGCTCTGTGGCTTTATTCTTGTACTTCTTTTCAAGCAGTTCTCTGAAACATCTGAAAGCAACGGCGGGCTCTGTAGTCGTTCCAGACTTTGAGATGACGTTGATGCATACGTCTTTGCCTTCGCAGATTTCCATAAGTTCATCAAGGTCACTGCCGCTGATATTGCAACCTGAGAAATAGATATCGGGAGTATCTTTCTTCAGCAGATTGTATCTCGGGGACTTGAGGAATTCAATAACCGCACGGGATCCGAGATAGGAACCGCCGATTCCGATGACGATAAATACGTCACAGGATTTCTTTATTTTTTCGGCAGCAATTTTTATACGTGCAAATTCTTCTTTGTCGTAATTTACGGGAAGGTCCTGCCAGCCGAGGAAATCAGCGCCCTTACCGTCTCTGTTCTTTACTTTATCTGCAGCTGCCTTAACTTCGGGAAGCATAGCTCTGAGCTCATCTTCCGATACAAAAGGAGTAACAAATCTGTCGTCAAGCTTTAGTGTCATGTCTTGGCCTTTCAATATATGTTAATAATTTTATTTCTGTCCGAAATAATAACCGGTCTTGCTGTAAAAATGATTTCCGGGATTCAATACGATATCCGAAAATCCTTCGTGATTTAAGGAGTCTATAAGATACTCAGATTCAAGGCAGATGGCCGCGTGCTTCTGTTCGGGCTCACCGCCTCTGAAGGGAAATTCGTCAAAGATAAGAAAATTGCCGGTATAAACCTGAACAGCAGGTAAATCCGTATAAAAATCCATATAGATTCCGCTCTTCGGTGAATAAACGCTGCCTCTCTTGCAATAATATGAGCTATCTTCCGGGAAAACCAGGCAGTGGTCTATACCCGAAGCCAAGTCTACGTTCTCATCTTTTGTCCGGAGTGCTTCGGAAATTTGTCTGGGAGAATTAAAATCCAGTGCTGTTCCTGAAACCTTGCAGATTTCGCCGGTAGGTATAAGCTTATTGTCAATGGGAATATATCTGTCGCAATCAAGCTGAAGAACGTGATCCAAAACCGTTCCTTCCCCATTCAGATTGAAATACGAATGGTTGGTCAGATTGAGAGGAGTGGGCTTGTCCGTGTCTGCATTATACTCAATGGTGAAGCCGTTTTTCTCAAGCGTATATCTGACGCTGTAGCTAACGCATCCGGGATAACCTTCATCACCGTCGGGAGATACTGCTTTTAAAAGGAGTGACACGTGTGCGGAATCGGTGCATTCGGCTTCGTATACTTTGTAGTTGAAACCGTACTGCCCGCCGTGAAGGTGATTTCCCATATTGTTTTTATACAGGTTGTAGGTGTTTCCGTTAAGCTTGAATCTGCCTTTTTTGATTCTGTTACCGACACGTCCGACAACAGAGCCCATATAATCGTTGGCTCTCTCATAAAAGTCAAGCGTTTCGTAACCGCGGACAAGGCTTACCGTCTTTCTGTCGTTCTTAGTAAACTGAACGTCATACAGAATTGCGCCGAAATCGGATACGGTTATGGTAAGAGGACTTCCGGGAAAATATATTTTGTAAAGATATACTTCGCGTCCGGCAAACGGACCGATTTTCAATGTTCCGAACAAAGACTTGCTTACCATATATTATACCCCTCTTTGTGAAGAAAATTCAATAACAGTTGTGTATTTTTTATGAAATGGAAAGAAAATGCGATATCAATTGACGGAAGCGTATCCGTCAGGGTTCATGGTCTGCCATCTGTCTGCGTCACGGCACATTCTTTCAAGATCGAACTGAGCCTTCCATCCGAGATTTTTTTCGGCACGTGAAGGGTCTGCGTAGCTTTCTGCAACGTCACCGGGACGGCGATCCATAATCTTATACGGAATTTTCTTACCGGTTGCCTTCTCATATGCCTTGACAATATCAAGAACAGAATAACCGATACCCGTACCGAGATTGTAATATTCGATTCCGTCAGCCTTATAAGCTCTCTCAACAGCCTTTATATGAGCCTTTGCGAGGTCTACCACGTGAATATAATCTCGTACTCCGGTTCCGTCGTGTGTCGGATAATCGTTTCCGAAAACGCTTAAGAACTGTCTCTTACCGACTGCTACCTGAGTGAGATACGGAAGAAGATTTTCAGGCACGCCGTTGGGAGCTTCACCGAGCATTCCGGATTCGTGTGCACCGATGGGATTGAAATATCTAAGTACGATTACCGATTCAAGTCCTTTGGAAAGCAGAACGTCGGCAAGAATCTTTTCAATTATTATCTTCGTTTCACCGTAAGGGCAGTTGGCATGACCTACCGGAACGTCTTCGGTTACAGGACACTTTTCGGGAGCTCCGTATACTGTGGCGGAAGATGAAGATACGATTTTTCCAACCTTATATTCTGCCATTTTACGGCAGAGGTTGATTGTCATACCGAGATTCTGCGAATAATACTTCAGGGGATTGAGAACTGATTCACCGACGGCTTTCAGTCCTGCAAAATGAATTACGGCACCTATGGTATTCTCTTTGAATACTATGTCGAGGGAATCCGGGTCACAGAGATCTGCTTCATAAAATTTCAGGTCCCGACCCGTTATTTTTTTGATTCTGTTGAGAACTTCAGGACAGCTGTTTGCAAAGTTATCGACAACTACGACGTCATATCCTGCGTTCAGAAGTTCAACGCATGTGTGAGATCCGATAAATCCGGCTCCGCCTGTTACAAGTATCGACACTGTGTACTCCTTATTTATAATGAATTTACTGTTTCTGAAAGTTCGCAAAGCTTGCGCTCGATGTCGGCAGCCATTGCAAACTGATTGCGGGCTCTTACGAGATTGTGATCCGGGTAAGCAGTTCTGAAATAAACGTCACCGTCGAGATAATCGGTGAGGAATCTCATACCGGTTTCAAAGGTGATAATCAGAGCGCCCATCGGGAAGGCCTTTTTCTCTTCTTCGGATACGGAAGAACCGAGTGAAGACAGAAAACCTTTTGCAAAACCGCGGAACATATCCGTGTTGACCCCCGCCTTTTCATATTCATTGCTGTCTTCTTCAATAAGAGCTGCCCCTGAACGGATTGCGTCACCGAAATCGTAAAGAACGGACCCGGGCATTACGGTGTCAAGGTCAATGACGCAGACAGGTTCAAGCGTGTCCTTGTCAAGCAGAATGTTGTTGAGCTTTGTGTCGTTATGTGTGACTCTGAGGGGGAATTTCCCGGATTCAAGGCCCGATACGATATATGAGCACATATCCTTATGAGCGAGAACGTATTCGATTTCTTCGCGGCAGGTTTCGGCTCTGTTGTGTGAATCTGTTTTAAGAGATTTTTCAAAGGTTTCAAATCTTTTTGCGGTATTATGAAAATCGGGAATTGTTTCAGAAAGAGCCGACGCATCGAAATCTGCCAGCTGTTTCTGGAATGAACCGAAGGCGGCCCCGACTTTTTCAAATACTGCAGGTGAATCACAGAGCTGAAGAGTCACAACGTCTTCAATGCAGGCATAAATGCGGAAAGTACAGCCGTCGCTGTGGACGTATTTTTTACCGTCCTTTGCAGGATAAAAATGTAAAGATGCACGTTCCGGATCTTTGCCGTTCACCTCTGCTCTGTCTCGCAGAAAAGCCGTGACCGAGAAAATATTATCCATAAGCGCATCGGGATCCTTGAAAATCGAGGTATTGATTTTCTGCATAACGTAGCGTTTTCCCGATGCACAGCTTATAAAATAAGTGGAATTTATATGTCCGACCTTGCATTCTTTGTACGATACCGCAGTATCGGGAATGTCAAAGCGTGAAACTATTTCAAGGATATCCATAATATTATAAATCTGACCAGAGATTTTCTCTGTATACTCCGTCCTTAATTAATGCGGCAATGTTTTCTCTGACGTTTTCTCTGTCGGCTGCATAGGTTACACCGAACCATTTTGCCGTGGTTTTCAGCACGTCAATGGTGCAGAAGCCGGAATTCATTGCATCCGAAAGCATAAAAGGCAGATAATATTCAGACTTCTGTGGATTCGGCATTGAGACCAGAAAATCTTTGAATCCGTTTTCGGCAAAGCTGAAAATGGCTGGAGTTGCCCCGAACAGATTCATGGAAGCAGGACTGTCACCCGGCAGGAAGGTCTTTATGCCGTTTTCTTCAAATTCGGCATCCGCACCGAGAGGGGTGATTGCCGTTCTTTCGGTAATCGATTCAAGCCTTCCGTCCGGCTTGATCTTGCAGATTCCGCGTGATACGCTTCCGCTGTCTGTAAGAGTGTTTGAAAGACGGTATGCGCAGAGGCAGCAGCGTGCTGGAGACGAATCGGGACTTACGTTCTTTAAAAAATCCGCAACGCGCATGAACGCATCGCGTCCGTAAAAATCGTCGGCATTGACGGTTGCAAAACAATCCTTGACGATATCACGGCATGCAAGCAGTGCATGTGCAGTTCCCCAGGGCTTTACGCGTCCCTCCGGTCTGTAAAATCCGTCGGGAAGGTCATCCATATCCTGGAATGCATATGAAACCTTTACGTGTGGTTCAACTCTTGCACCTACTGTTTCTCTGAATATTTCAAGATTTTCTTTTTTTATTACAAAAACGATGTGATCGAATCCGCTCATAACGGCGTCATGGCAGGAATAATCGATAATAAATTCGGAACACGGACCGACGGGGTCAATCTGTTTCATTCCTCCGTAGCGGGAACCCATACCGGCCGCAAGAACCACAAGTGTCAAGGCAATCCTCCAAATGTATTTATATTCAGTATATTATATAACATTTTATACTTTTTGTACAGTGGTTTTTTTACTTTATGCAAATAAAAAGAAAAATAAGTCTTGAAAAAGCCGAAAAACCGTGGTATAATATGTCTCAAATGAGACAACTATTTGCGAGAAGGAGCTCAAATAATGCAGGAAAGCATAATATCCGCTCTTATAGGAAATGAAATATTCGAAGGACTGAACGAAGAAAAGCTGAGAGCGTTTTTCAATGTCTGCGGAAGAGTCGTAAACGTAAAAAGAGGAGCTCTTCTTCCGCTGAATCACAATGGAGAATGTGCGCTTATCATCAGCGGGACAGCTGTGATTTACTCTGAAAACAACGGCAGCCGAACCATACTCCGCTTTTCAGTTCAGGGCAATCCCGTCGGTGTTGCGGGAATGTTTCTCGATTATCCCATTATGACCGGAATTGAGGCATGCAGCGAGAAAAATCTCTGCGCCGTTATCTTTACAAAGGAAGAATTAAACGGTATGATGGACAAAGACGACAGCGGAATTCTAAGAAACAATCTGCTGAAATTACTATCAAAGAAGATTTCATTCTTAAACAAAAGAATCAACACTGTAACGTCCGGAAGTGCCGAACGCAGACTTGCGTCTTTCATTCTGTCATCAGAAAACGTTGATGGACGTTTTGATTCCGGAATGACAATGAAAGACCTTGCAAACTGCCTTGATATCGGAAGAGCTTCACTTTACCGTGCCGCAGAACGTCTTTCTGAATGCGGAGCCGCACGTTATGAAGACAACTGTTTTTTCATACTTGACCGGGATATGCTGCACGAAATCAGTATAGGTAAAAAATAAGAAAAATCATAGCCGTAAATTCTGTCGTGGCACCGACCTGCGGCTACGCAAATATTGTACCAAAGAGGCTGAAAATGAAAAAATCATTTTTAACATTGCTCACACTGTTAACCCTGTTTTCTCTTCTTGTTTCATGCGCTTCGGGAAGCAGCGAAACTTCTTTTGACATAACACAAGACAGCGAAAATTCGTCTGAACCTGCAGTACAGACTGTTTCCTTTCACGTTTCCGTTTTGTCGGGAACCACAGGCTTCGGTATTGCTCCTCTGAACCGCAAACAGAAAGAAAGCGGAATTGAAGGAATGAACTTTGAAATCGGAGTATATCCGGAAGCAAGTTTAATTTCATCAATGCTGATATCGGGACAGACTGATTTTGCGGCAATTCCGACAAATCTTGCTTCTGTCATATACAACAAATCAGAAGGAAAAATCAAAGTTCTTGCCATCAATACACTGGGGGTCCTCTATATAGCCGAAAACGGCAGTAGGGTAAACTCGCTGGCCGATCTTGCCGGAAAGACTGTTTACGTTCCCGGTCAGGGAACAAATCCCGAGTACGTTCTGAAAATACTGCTCGCAGAGGCCGGAATTCTTGATAAAGTGAATCTCGACTATACTTACACAAGTCCGAATGAACTAATGAGTGCCGCCGCTGCCGGAAAAGCAGAAATATCTCTGCTTCCGGAACCGCTCCTTACGAACGCCTGCTCGAAAAATCAGAATCTCAGAGTTGCCGTCGACCTCAGTGCGGAATGGAAACTTCTGAACTCCTCTGAACTCGTACAGGGCTGCCTCGTAGTCCGAACGGAATTTGCCGAAGCACATCCCGATACCGTTTCTCTTTTTATGAAGGAGTATAAAGCCTCCTGTGAATCATTGACTGCAGACGTAAAAAAAGGAGCTGAAGACGTTGCATTCCTCGGACTCGCATCGAATACAGAAATGATTGAAAAAGCGATTCCGCGTTGCAATATAGTCTGTATCAGCGGAGACGGAATGCAAACCTCACTCAATACTTACTGGAAAGCACTGTATGACCTTATCCCGTCATCGGTGGGAGGAAAATTGCCGGATGAAAATATTTTCAACTGACGAAAAGACAAATAATATTAAAGATAAGCTGATTTATCCTCTTATATCCCTTGTTTTCTGGCTTGGTCTGTGGTGGATTTTTGCCCGATGTGTAAATACCGAGCTATTGCTTCCGGGGCCTTATGAAACTTTTTCTTCACTGTGGACGCTGATTTCCGGTTCATTTTTCTGGAAAACCTGCTTTATGTCTTTTCTGAGAATACTTGCGGGAACGCTCAGCGGCATTCTGTGCGCAATTATATGCGCTCTTCTCTGCTCGTTCTCTTCATTGATTTCACATATTCTGACGCCTCTTTCAAAGATAATCAAAACGACTCCGGTTGCTTCATTCATAATTCTTGCAATGCTGTGGCTCGGACACGGTGTTCTTCCCTCCGTGATAGCGGCACTGATGGTTTTTCCGCCGGTCTTTCAGAATATGCTGACCGGTATCGGTGAAATTCCTTATGCACATAAAAAGCTGATAAGGATTTTCAGACCGGATCTGAAAACCAGAATTACGAAAATATATGTACCTGATATTATGCCTTACTTTTTTGCTTCGGTAAAGGTGTCAACAGGACTTGCATGGAAAGCGGGAATCGCAGCAGAAGTTCTTGCTTTCTCACCGGATTCCATTGGCCGTCAGCTGACAGAAGCAAAAAACATGCTGGAAACACCTGACCTTTTTGCCTGGACCTGTGCGGTCATCATAATCAGTCTTGCAATGGAAACGCTCATAGGATTTCTGTTTTCAAAAATCAGGCTGCCGAAAAAATCAGAGAGGGATAAACATCATGACACAGTTGCTGCTTGACAGCGTCACAAAAAGCTTCGGAGATAAAATCGTTCTCTGCAATCTCTGCCATACCTTTGATTCTTCTCTGATATATTCTGTAAGCGGAGCTTCAGGCGCCGGCAAGTCTACGCTGTTTGATCTGATAGCAGGCCTTGAAAGCTGCACTTCGGGAAAAATCGTTTTCATAAAAGTCAATGAAAACGAATTAAAAACTATATCTCACAACAGAAACACAGCCAATGACGCTTTCCGCGTCTCAATGAGTTTTCAATCAGCTACTCTGCTTGATTCCTGCAATCTGCTCGACAACGTATTGCTCGGTTCCGATAAATCCGTGAAATCTGCCGCATTATCACACTCCGACTTTTTAAAAGAAGAAAGAATCCGCGCAGCTTCCATACTTGCAGAACTCGGAATCAGCAACACCGCTCTTCATCCTTCAGAGCTTTCAGGAGGCATGCAGGCGCGTGTCGGCATTGCAAGAGCACTGATGAGACATGCTGACGTTTATCTCTTTGACGAGCCCTTTGCGGGCCTTGACAGTGAAAGCATAAGAATTACATCCGACACCATACGCAGACACACTCAGGGCAAAATCGTACTTGCGGTCGTTCACGACAGCGTCAGCTGCCCCGACTTTGCAGACGTAAGCCTGAAGCTTGCAAAAGACGCTGACGGCAGAAGCATGCTGATATAAATCGAGCCCCCGGCTCGGAAGGCAATGCAGAACGACTGAATACAGAAAAGGGATGCCGCGGGCGGCATCCCTTTTCTGTATCTGACGGTAAATCAGATCTTTTCTTTGACCTTGGAGGCTTTTCCGACTCTGTCGCGCAGATAGAAAAGCTTAGAACGTCTGACTTCACCTTTTCTTGTGATGTCAACAGCTGCAACGTTGGGGGAATGTACGGGGAAAGTCTTCTCAACGCCTACACCGTAAGAAACACGTCTTACTGTGAATGTTTCGGAGATGCCGCCGCCGCGCTTTGCGATTACGGTTCCTTCGAACATCTGAATTCTTTCTCTCGTACCTTCAACGATACGGTTGTGAACGCGAACGTTATCACCGACGATAATCTCGGGAATTTCGTTCTTGAGCTGCTCCTTTGTCATAGCTGCAATGAAATCCATTACAAGCCCCTCCTTTAATTTTTTAAGGATAATAAGGACATTCTTACACGAGCTTATGCAGCGGACTGTCCCCTGTGCAATAAAGCACTGCAATAGTATACACTAAGCTTTCACTTTTGTCAATGTTTTTTTAAAAAAAATATTTTAATATTGATTTTTCTATTAATTTGTAGTATTATAAATAAGATATAAGCAAGTAGGAGAAAATAATGATTTATTCTGAAACGGTTCTGCACAAAGACAGTGAAAACAGCTATAAAGTATCGGTCGGCAATGACTGTACCGATAAGTTATTGCCTGCTCTCACAGCGCAATATTCATCTTGCGCACTGATTTCAGACTCAAACGTTGCTCCTCTCTGGGCAGAAAAGGTAAGAAACTACATTTCATGCCCATCTTTCGTTTTCATTCCCGGGTGTTCCGAACAGATAAAAAGCCTTGACTGCGCACAGAATCTGTGGAATTCTTTCTGTGAAAAAGGCATTAACAGAAAAAGCTGTGTTATAGCTCTCGGCGGCGGAACCGTCGGTGACCTTTCCGGCTTTGTCGCTTCCACATATATGAGAGGCATCGACCTTATATCCCTCCCGACAACACTTCTTGCCATGACAGATTCATCTGTCGGTGGAAAAACCGCAATAAACATTCCGGCTGCCAAAAACACGGTCGGTACTTTTTACAGACCGAAACGGGTCATTTCCGACACAGCCTTTCTTGAAACTTTGCCCAAAACAGAATACAGCTGCGGAATGGCAGAGGTTATCAAATATGCGTTTATCACGGAAAATGTTCTGCCGAAGCTTCTTGATAAAGGTGATTTTTTGATCGAAGCCGTCATCAGCGAATGTGTAAAATCCAAAGCAGTTCTCGTTGACGCCGATGAGTTTGATACCTCTGTTCGTATGGCTCTGAATTTCGGTCACACCGTCGGTCACGCCGTTGAAATGCTGTCAAAATTCAGTATACCTCACGGCCTCGCAGTTGCATACGGTTGTCACAGGGTTCTGAAGGCTGCCGTCAGAAGAAACTATTGCTCTGCTGAATTACTTGATAAATTTGAAGACTGGTCACGCAGATATTGTGTTGTACCGGAAGTAACTTTTTCAGACGTTGAACTTGCCGACGTAATGCTGTCCGACAAAAAGGCCTCTTCAGGATTAATCCGTATAGTCTTTCCGAAGTCAATGGGCTTCTGTGACGTTCTCAGCTTTGACAGACAGGGCATCGTGGATTTCCTTTCGGGTATTGATTGATATGATATTTCATAACGTCAGATTTAAAGAAAAGCTGCTGGCTCCTCCGTCTAAATCACAGGCAATCAGAATTCTTCTCTGCTCAGCGCTTTCAAAAAAGCCCTGCAGAGTATTACTGTCGGACTCCTGCTCCGATATAGAAACGGCTCTCTCTGCACTTCCCGTTTTCGGAGCGAAAATTGAAAGAGACAGCGAATCCGTAACCGTTATTCCGGCTTCGGATTTCCCTCAAGCACCCTGCATTATTCCGGATTTCAGAGACTGCGGAACGGTGATGAGACTGTTTCTGCCCGTTATGCAAAGCTTATGGACAGATGTAGCTTACAAAGCAGACGAACGGCTGCGGGAACGGGTGAGAGGGACGCTGCTGACCCGTGATGAGATTTTGAGCGATATAACGGAAGTCGATGCCTCTCTGTCCTCACAGACCCTGTCAGGCCTGCTGTTTGCCAAAGCTTTGGCCGGCGGTTCCGTAAGAGTCAAAGGGCAGACCGTCAGCCGGCCTTACGTTGATATGACGCTCGACGTAATATCACGCTTCTCTTTAAAACGTTACGACCGCACTGAAGACTTCTTCGGCAGGGGCTGCGGACGTTTTCCGGGCTGCGATACCCAACAGATTGAAGCTGACTGGTCCGGTGCCGCATATCTTCTCGTCGCAGGTGCAATCGGAAAAAATCCGGTTACGGTTTCGGGACTCAATACGAAAAGCGTACAAGGTGACAAAATCATTATCAGTATTCTGAGCAGTATGGGGGCCTGTATCACAGAAGATAAAGGACTCATAACTTCAAGTCCTGCGTCTCTTCGCGCACTCTGCCTGGATGCCAAAGACTGTCCCGACCTCATTCCTCCGCTCTCGG
>DCGL01000004.1:0-4642 GCA_002314565.1 Clostridiales bacterium UBA1779 | reverse complement strand
TCTCGGCAGCAGCTACGGCTGCCGTGGGAATCTCTGTCTTCAGCTCGGTTGACAGACTCAGAACCAAAGAAAGCGACAGAGTAAGTTCTATCTGCCGTATGATTAACGAAGCGGGCGGCTTTGCCCGTTACGATAACGGAAACTTATATATTAAAGGACCGGTTACAGGGGGGCATCTGAGTTCCTCAGAAGATCACAGAATCACAATGGCTCAGATTCTGCTGTCCCTGATTTCGGAAAAGCCGGTTGAAACAGACGATTGTTCTTCAATATCAAAATCATTCGGTAATTTTCTGAATTGCATTGCCGACTGTAACTGATATTCTGGAAAGGCGGTAAAAAATGTCACATGCTTACGGAAATACTTTAAAACTCTATATTGACGGTGGATCCCGCGACAAGCTCATAAGTGCAAGACTGTCCGGCTTCCCGGCAGGAATCAGCATTGATTTTGACAAACTCAATGCTTTCACATCGCGCAGAAAACCGGGAAATCAGCCCTGGTCAACAACCCGTTGTGAGGAAGATCTTTCTATCTTCACGTCCGGAATTAAAAGCGGAGTGACTACAGGCGAGCCCATCGAACTCAGCATTCACAACAACGATGCCGAGAAGACTTACGACATTGACTATTCGCGTTTCCCGCGTCCTTCACATGCGGATTATCCTGCCGCCGTCAAATACGGTCCCGCGGTTGATTTAAGAGGAGGAGGCCATTTTTCAGGCCGTCTTACAGCTCCTCTTTGCTCTGCAGGAGGACTCTGCCTGCAGTATCTTGAAGGAAAAAACGTCGAAATCTATGCACACATATATTCCATCGGAGATATAAAGGATATTCCCGTGGATATGCTCAACCCGGATATTGCCGCGCTGGAAAAGGTCAAAGAACGTGCATTCCCGACCGTGTCCGAGAAAAACGGACAGCGTATGCAGACAATCATTGAGGCTAAGCGCCTGGACTCAAACAGCCTCGGCGGAATCATAGAATGCTTCGTCACAGGCCTGGACGTCGGCCTCGGTGAACATATGTTCCGCAGCGCGGAATCGGCAATATGCAATGCAGTATTCGCAATCCCCGGTGTCAAAGGAATAGAATTCGGTTCCGGTTTTGATGCTGCAAAGCTAAGCGGAGTCGAAAACAACGACCCATACAGAATTGTCAATAATAAAGTCGAACTTACAAAGAATTCATCAGGAGGAGTACTCGGCGGAATGACCACGGGAGCTCCGCTCGTTTTCAGAGTGGCATTTAAGCCGACCGCATCCATACCGAGAACGCAGTCAACCGTTGACCTTGAAAAGATGGTCAACACAGAAATAAAAATCGAAGGAAGAAACGACCCCTGTTACGTTCCGCGTGCCGTACCGGCTGTAGAAGCCGCCGCAGCACTTGCCATCACCGATCTTTATCTTTCCTGGCACGATAATCCGGATCTTCTTTCAGAATACCGCGGAATCATCGACGACTGCGACAGTGATATAGCCGCTGCCATTCATGAAAGAAACAGCGCCATTCTTAAAGTTGCGGAATACAAAAAGCTCTCAAACGTTTCGATTTATCAGCCTACGCGTGAAAAAAGCGTCATTGAACGCGTAAAAACATATCTTGACGGATATGAAAAAGACAGTATTTCCGAGATATACACAACTCTGTTTTCTTGTTCAAGAGAAATGCAGATAACAAAATACACGACCCCTATCACCGGTTATGAGAACAGGAAATTTCTGCTCATCGGAAATCCGCTTGTACATTCACTGTCCCCTGAACTTCATTCTCTGATTGCAGACTATTCGTATGAACTGTGCAGACTCAATGAAGATGAGCTTAAAGATTTTATTGAACGAAACGATTACAACGGTTTCAACGTAACGATACCCTATAAAAAGAAAATCATTCCTTTTCTTAAGGATATCTCAGCGGAAGCAAAAGCCTGCGGTGCAGTAAACACAGTCGTACGCGATAGAAACGGAGGTCTGAAAGGATACAATACGGATATTCAGGGTTTTATCGATACGCTCAAGAAACTGAATCTCAAAGAAATCCCTATGAAAGCCGTAATTCTCGGTAACGGGGGGGCTGCTGCTGCCGTCAGATACGCCCTGAATTACATAGGAGTACCTGAAATTCTGACCGTTTCACGCGGGGAACTGAATTCCCTTCACTACAGGGACATTACTGAAAACACATTCAATTCTGCCATCGTTATCAACTGTACACCCTGCGGAATGTTCCCTGAAGAAGTATCTCTTCCCTTCAGCACGAAAATAATCAGATCCTGTGCAGCAGTCATAGATCTTGTTTACAATCCCGAAAGGACGGAACTGATTCAGGCGGCAGAATTTTACAATATTCCCTGTATCAGCGGTCTTTATATGCTGGTTTCACAGGCCGTAGCAACTGCCAAGCTGTTTACAGGTATTGCTCTGCCTGAAAATTCCGTAGAATCAATTTACAGACAGCTTCAGAAAACAAACCGGAATATTATTCTTATCGGTATGCCCGGATGCGGAAAGACTGCTGTCGGCAGATACATTTCCGCAAAAACCGGAAAACGTTTCTTCGATACTGATGCAGACATTGAAGAAAGAACCGGTTACACTCCTGCGGAATATATTAACAAATTCGGAGTTAACGCCTTCCGGGATGAAGAAACAGTATCCATTAAAACCGCATCACACCTTCGCGGCACAGTAATCGCAACGGGAGGCGGTTCCGTACTCAATCCACAGAACAGAACCGTACTGAAGTCCTGCGGAAGAGTATTCTGGATAGACAGACCTCTCGATGACCTTGACATAAAAGACAGACCACTCTCAGAGGGAAGGAATGCAAACGAACTGTTTGCAGAAAGAAAAGATATTTATCTTTCCGCATCCGATCTGATGATTGAAGCCGGCAGCATCGAAAAACAGGCTGACGCAATAATCGGATACTGCAACGGCAATTCATAAACAATCGCTCATATTAATTTCAAGGCAGGATGATAATGAAAATTTCCGTAATCAACGGACCGAATATGAATATGCTCGGAATCAGAGAGCCCGGAATATACGGCAGAAATACGTATGACGACCTCTGTTCATTTATCAGAGATTCATTCCCGGACATTGAATTTGATTTTTTTCAGTCAAATCATGAAGGTGCACTTATAGATAAAATTCAGCAGTGCTATTCCGTTCAGGATGGAATAGTAATAAACCCTGCTGCATATACTCACACAAGCATAGCCATTGCAGATGCGCTGAAGGCCGTCGGAATCCCATATGTTGAGGTTCATATTTCCGATGTTGCAGCACGTGAAGAATACAGACAGGTTTCTTTTACTGCGGAAAAAGCGTTGACTGTAATTGCGGGAAAAGGCTTTGATGGATATATTGAAGCAGTGAAAACACTCAGAGATACTGTTGAGCGCAATTGAGGTATTTATGGAAAACAATGACACAAATAAATCCGGGAAAAGGATAAAAAAGGGGCCGCTTATTCTGCTTCTGCTGACATTTGCCGCTGCCCTGACCGTTTTTCTCTGGTATATCGGCAGATTTGAAGGGCTGGGTCTTCCCGGCATATGGAAATATACCGGCAACGCCGAGACGATTTTATCCGCACCGGTAACGACGGTCTCGCCTGAAAACGAACCTGTACCTGAAATCAGTGAAGACAAGCGTGCAATTGAGGACTCCTTCTCTTCAAGAACCAACTATGATGCACTGAAATCAGAAAAGAACGCTGCGAAAATGCAGAATTTCTACGATAAACTGGTTGCAAAGGCCCTTGAATTCCATACGTCCTCTGAAATTGAAGGTACGTATACTCTTAAGGCATACAGCGGAAAACTTGAAAATCTGCTGGTAGAGACCTCTGCCAAGGTCAGTGACAAAGTCTGTGTTGCCTTTGAGCTTGCAACGACAGAACTGAGCTTTGAAGAAGTCAATACGGTCTGGATGGCTTTCAACCAGGACCATCCGCTTTATTACTGGAGCGTAAATACGCTTGCAGTTTACGGTATACACGACAATGAGAAGAACGTCGACCGCATATACATTCCCTTCCTTTGCTATAACGATTATCAGCCTGTCAGAGCAAGACAGGAAATGAACCAAATAATCTATGACAAAGTCAAAAGCATAGCACAGGCAGCCAAGACCAATAATTCCATCTACGGGCAGGCGCTTTACGTTCACGACAGTATCTGCAACGGAATGGATTATAAATATATTGACGGTATTCCGGATACTTCGAGAAAAGCGATTACGGTTGAATCCTTTTTCACGTCTTACGGATCCGTATGCCAGGGGTACTCTGTAACATTTCAGCTGATTATGAATTATTTGGGCATAGAATGTCTTACCGTCAACAATCTTTCACACGCCTGGAATATGATAAAACTCGACGACGGTCAGTGGTACTGGATTGATCTGACCTGGGACGATCAGGAATCCGGACTGATTCACAATTACTTCTGCAAGAACGATACGGAAGACATATGGGAAGGCTCCGGATATTCAAAACCGGAATCCTTCAAAGACAATACTTTCCTCGGAAGTCAGAACCACGAACTCTCTGACACCTTTCCTGCCCGTTCTGAACATCCGTATACAGGAGCCCGTGACTGAAAATTCAATCGAGTAGGAGGTCACCCAT
>DCGL01000073.1:22500-22925 GCA_002314565.1 Clostridiales bacterium UBA1779 | reverse complement strand
GAAAGGCAGATTATAAATATGAAAGTACCAGAACGAGTATTGCAATTACAGCTGATACGATTACGCCCGGGACGCTCTCTTTTTTTGAGAACCATTCGTATCCCTTGCAAGCAAGGACAACGGCAACGAACCCGCTCACTGAAGAAATATAGCCAATCTGGTAAAATAAAAAGCAGACAAGACCGCCTCCGATTGATAAGAGAAATGCGCCTACGAGACCGGCAATAATATTGCCTTCGCGTTTGGTTTCTTCCATAACGTCACCTCAATGTTTTGTTTTTCACAATTATATCACAGAAGACGCTGTTTGTAAATACTCGAGTTTTGAAAACAGATGAATAAAAGAGCATGACGGCATTGTTATTATTGAATCTATTCATAAACAATGCTACGTCGAAAGATCTCGGCATTGTTTTGGAAGTAAA
>DCGL01000073.1:350-22369 GCA_002314565.1 Clostridiales bacterium UBA1779 | reverse complement strand
CCGGCGAGAGAAAGCTGAGCATTGTATTTGAAGAAACATAATAAAAACAATGCCGGCAAAAAGAATCTCGGCATTGTTTTGGAAGTAAAATAATGAAAACAATGCCGGCATAGAAAAGTCGGGCATTGTTTTATAATAATTCTTCCGGAAACACATAACCGCCCGGCGATTTTCGCCGGGCGGTTTTATGTCAGGTTTGAAGTCAGTTTTTCTTGAGGCTGTCTCTGATTTCGAGAATGGCGTCGAGAACCGCTTCGTTCTTTGCGGCAGCAGCGGCAGCGGCGGCAGCAGCCTTTTCGGCGTCAGCCTTGGCGGCATCGGCAGCGGCAGCATCAGCTGCGGCTTTCTGTGCGAGCTCCTTCTCGTGGAACTTGTTGGAAGCCTTTGTGAAGGCACGGATGAAGCAGAAAATGCAGAAGGCAATGATTAAGAAATCAATGATGGTCTGGAACCAGTTGCCCCATAAAATGGCAACCTCAGCCTTGGCGGCGATTCCGGCAGCTTCGTCTGCGACAACTTCTTCAACAAGAACAGTCTTGACGTTGGTAAGATCGATTCCGCCTGTCAGCAGTGAAATGCAGGGGTTGATGATGTAATTGACAAGACCTGAAGTGATTTTTCCGAAGGCTCCGCCTATGACAACACCTATTGCCATATCAAGAACGTTACCGCGTGAAATGAAGGCCTTGAAATCAGCCCAGAATCCGCTCTTTTTTTCTTTTCCCATGATGAATTTCCTTTCAGAATTCTTTAGAAGTTCACACTATTATAAGACAATTATCCCGTTTAGTCAAGAGCGAAAAGAAAAAAGTCTTGACATTATAATATTATAGATTATAATAATAGAGAATAAAACATTACGAGGTAAACGATGAAAAGATTTGCTGAAAAACAATACGAATTCATAGTTGTCGGCGGCGGTATGGCCGGTCTCTGCGCTGCTATTTCAGCCGCAAGACAGGGTACTAAGACGGCTCTGATTCATGCTCGTCCCGTCCTTGGCGGCAACGCTTCAAGTGAAATCAGAATTCACATATCAGGTGCCGACCAGAGTCTTCGTCAGACTGATTATGCAGAAGGCGGTCTCGTTTACGAGATGATGCTCGATAACAAGGCCTGCAACGATGATTTCTGCTATTCCATCTGGGATACCGTCCTGTTCGAGAAGGCGAAGGCCGAAAAGAATCTCGACGTGTATTTCAATACTTCAATGTACGACGTTGAAACCGAAGACAATAAGATCAGGGCCATACTCTGCTTCCAGGAAACGACGGAGATGCGATACAGATTTACGGCTCCTCTGTGGGCTGACTGCACCGGTAACGGCACACTCGGTTACTTTGCAGGGGCAGAATATAGACAGGGAAGCGAATCAAAGGCGGAATCCGGAGAAGTCGACGCACCTGCCGAGCACAACAACGAGAGAATGGGAAATACCATCCTGCTCAAGGCCTACGACACGGGACACCCCGTCAAGTTTACTCCTCCTTCCTTTGCAAAGAAGCTGACGGAACATCAGCTCAGATACAGAGTTCATTCGCAGACCATGAAGGTTGACGCCAGTATGGCCCCCGACCCCGAGGAATGGCTCAGACTTTCTGCCTGCTCATGCAAGGCCGTTGACTACGGTTACTGGTGGCTTGAGCTCATGGGTGACGGCGACGATATCATCACCGACTATGAGACCATCAGGGACGATTTGTACGCATACGCCTACGGTATCTGGGATCATATCAAGAACGGCGGAGACCACGGTGCTGAAAATTACACTCTCGCCTGGGTCGGAGCCCTGCCAGGAATGAGAGAATCCCGCAGACTTATGGGCGATTACGTTCTCAGCGAGACCGACATTATGGACCACAAGGTCTTCGACGATGCCGTTGCATACGGAGGCTGGTGCGTAGACCTGCACGCCGCTCACGGCCTGCTCGACTTTGACCTGCTTCCCAGTGACTGCCATCATTTCTCGGGAACGTATACCATTCCATACAGAAGCTATTATTCAAAGAATATTGACAACCTGTTTATGGCAGGAAGAGACATAAGCACGACGAAGCTCGGTCTTGCTTCCACCAGAATTCTCGGCTGCTGTGCAATCGGCGGTCAGGCCGTCGGAACGGCTGCAGCCTATTGCACGAAGTACGGAGTAAATCCCCGCGGACTTGCCCCGCACATTTCAGAGGTTCAGCAGCAGATCCTCAAGGATGACATCTGGTTCCCGGCTCCTTTCACAAATACAGATGAAAAGGACGCCTGCAGAACCGCAAAGTTTACGGCCTCCTCAACCAAGAAGGGCTGCGCCTGTAAGCTGTCAAACGGAGTATCCCGCAAGATCGGTGACGAGCTGAACGGCTGGACCTCAGACGGCATCGCTGAGGGCGGCGAGGTTCTCGAAGTCAGATTTGATTCGGTCAAAAAGATTTCAGAGCTGCGTCTGACCTTTGATTCGAATTTCGCATATCCCATCAGAGTCACGATGTCAGCAAACCGTCAGGCTCAGCAGAGAATAGGCATTCCTCCCGAGCTCGTCCGCGATTTCGATATCATTCCGATGCTCGAAGGGAAGGAGCTCAAAAAGATTGAAGTCAGAGGCAATCATCAGCGTCTCTGCGTGACCGATTTCGACGCAGTCGATTGCGATGCTCTGAAGCTCGTCTTCAAGGCAACTAACGGAGCCGAAGACGTAACGGTGTTTGAGGTCAGAGCGTATTAACTAATATGCGGTCCGCAGAACCGTCCCCCGGTCCGCCCACTGGTTCACTTTTTCGTCACGTTCAACCCGTCGCTCTCGAGGACTGTTTCGCCGTAAAGATCGGTGCTAAGAATTTCGGCACCGACGGAGCGAAGGCGGTGAAGAATGAGGGGATGAGGGTGGCCGTAGGAGTTTGCAAGGCCGCAGGAGATGACGGCGAAACGGGGCTTTGCGGCTTCGAGAAGGGATTCACTGCTTGAGGTGTCGGAACCGTGGTGACCGACTTTGAGAATGTCGCAGAGAAGGAAAGAGGCTGAGTATTGTTCGAGGAGTCTTTTTTCGGCGGCTGTGTCGGCGTCTCCCATATACAGGGCAGAAGTAGTGCCGTAGCTGACGCGTAGTATAAGCGAGTCGCTGTTTTCGTCGCCGGATGGGACGGAGAATGGGGACAGGACGGAGATTTCTGCGTTGCCGAGGGTGAAATAATCTCCGGCACATACGTATCTTATGTCTGTTCCCGATTCTCTTGCTGCCCGTTTAATGTCGGAGATATCGGTGCTTTCAGAGCCGGCTGCAGGAAGGTACAGGGTTGATACCTTGAATTTCCTCAGAATCCGGTCGGCCCCGCCTGAGTGATCGCTGTCGGTATGAGTCAGAAACAGAAGGGAAATTTCGGTAACACCGTGTGCGCTGAGCGCCGTACAGAGTCGCTCCTCTGAAGCTTCGGGACCGCAGTCTATCAGGCAGAATCCGGAACCGTTTTCTATGAGAGATGCATCTCCCTGACCGACGTCGAAAAAAACGAAGCGGACGGTTTCGGTACGGTTTTCGCTGCGGCTCCGGAAATTTAGATACAGCAGAGAAAGTCCGGTGATAATAATCGAACACAAAAGGACAAGAGCCGTCAGCTTGACGGCTTTTTTCGGTGAAATAAGCAAGAAACGGTGACTCCTTGAGATGATGAGTATTTCGGAATGAAAAGAAGAAGTATCAAGGCCGCGATATAAAAGAAAACGATTTTTTCATGGAAAAGCAGATCTTGTGAGGGGGACGGTCAAAATCTATAATTTGTTCACTCCGTTAAAATTTGACAATATTATAACAAAATATTGCAAAGTTTTCAACAACTTGTTGAAAAATGTGTGGAAATGTTATATAATTGTTATCACACTTTTAACGGAGGACGTTTGTTTGGAACTTTTCAGGGGGAGATGCCTCTTGTGTGCGGCATTCTTCTTTGTTTTATCATCGGTATTCGGCTGGTTTTTCCCGGAATATCTGACTTTTTCACTTCTGTTCTTTCTGCTGCTTTCAATTGCCGTCGTGCTTGCAATATATGCAAAGAAAGAAAAAATCAGCTCATACAGACTTTTTTCCGTCTGCACGGTCCTGCTTTTATGTTACTGCTTCGTATTCAGATGCGGAATTCTGTATCTGTCGGGGTGGGGGCGGGCGCTTTCTTTCTGCGGCGACGGCAAAACCGTCAGTCTGACCGTAACGCAGCGGGACAATATTAGCACCTACAGCTCGCGTTTTACGGCCGAAATCACGGAAATTGACGGTGAAACGACGCAGGTAAAAGCCGTTCTTTACTGTGGATATCCTGCGGATTTTTGCCCCGGGGATGAGCTGTATGTCGAAAATGCCAAAATCAGTTCCGCAAAGGACGAATGGTACGGATATGCTGCCGAAGGAAAGGCACTTTATCTCGTAAATGAATACGAAAGTTCTGTGTCTGTCTTCGGACACGATGAAAAATACGAAGAGGGAAGGGATACTGAGCTTAAAAATCTGCTTTCATACAGGCTGTCGCAAGCTGTGGGCGGCAGAGCCGGGGGACTTTGCTCGGCGATGCTGCTCGGCGACGGGGACTGTGCCGACTCAAAGCTCCGGCTTGATTTCCGCAGAGCAGGTATATCCCATCTTCTGTCCGTCAGCGGAATGCATCTGTCAATAATTGCTGCAGCGCTGGGCCTTATTATGAAAAAACTGCGTTTTCCCCTGTTTGTCAGGGTTTTGGCACTGATTTTGACTCTTTTCCTGTATCTTTGGTTGCTCGGCTTCCCGCTCAGTGCACTGCGTTCGTGCCTGATGCTGTTCATTTCCTACATAGGAATTATGAGCGGAATCAGCACGGACGGTCTTTCGTCTCTGAGCATTGCACTTATGACAATTCTGATGATAAGCCCCGAATCGGTTGCCGACAGCGGATTTATCCTGAGCTTCAGCGCGACGTTCGGGATAATAGCCTTTTCGCCTCTTTTTTCCCGCATTGCCGAGAAGGAGCACTACCGTTCAAAGCTTCGGAAAAACAGAAAGCAGAGAGTATCCCGTACTGAAAAGTTTTTACATAAGATATATATATGGATGCTGTATAAGCTGCTTCCGTCCGTTATGACCGTCTTTTCGGTAAATATTATGACAGCGGTTCCGCTTGCCTGTCTGTACGGGGAAATCTCTTTGTCCACTCCGATATCAAATCTGTGCTTTCCGCTTCTTGCAATGCCCGTATTGCTGTTCTCGGGTCTGACGCTGATTTTTATTGACACCCCTGCTGCCACGCCGGTTTCGCGTATTGCAGGATATTTTGCCCGACTGATCATCGACCTTTCAGAGAAGATTTCAGATATAAAAGGAGTCTGTATTTCGCTTGAATACTCAGCAGTTCTTGTGATTCTGATTGTCGTTCTTGTCCTGACACTGCTTCTTCTGTCACTGAAGCTGAAAAGGAGGCTGTGTGTATACGCTCCTGCACTTGCAGGATTTCTCTGCCTTGCCGCTTTTTACAAGATCGGAATTCCCGATTCTGCCGAATTGTACTTTCAGTCGGAGGGCACGGGTGAGACGGCTGCCGTAGTCAGTGAAGGCTCGTCCGTTCTCATCGACCTCGGAACGGGAGCGTACGGTTCTCTGTATGAAATTGACGAATTTGCATCAAAAAACGGAAGTACGGAAATCAATGCACTGATTATCACGCACTGCCACACGGGACATTCGGCAGCGCTTATTAAACTCGGTTCAAAAAGCAAGCTGTTTTCCGTCTGGCTGCCGAAGCCCGAAACGGCGGATGACGCAGCAAACGTACTGCGCATATCAGAAGCAGCCTCTCTCTGCGGGGCAGTGTGTTATATGTATGAGAACGGTGAGGAGCTCAGAATTTACGGTGATATCAGGCTTTCCTTTTCCGGAATCGAAAGGCTGTCCCGCTCGTCTCATCCCGTGCTGTCGTTTGAAATCGGCAGTGATAATGAAAAGGTCCTTTATCTCGGAAGGTCGGTGTGGGAGTCCGACTCAGCAGCTGCGAAAACAGGTCTTGGCTTATGCGGCACAGCTATCTCTTCCGGAAGTCTGAACGTATCCGCGCCTGTTCACGCTGAAACCCGGGACAGCCCGGATAAAGAAAATTCGGAAGCGTCACCGGAATCGGAAAATCCCGAAGCCTTAACAGCCACGGGTATCCAAACTCTTCACATTATCTGCGGAAATCACGGCCCGGCTCTCAAAACCGAATGTTCGCTAAGTCTTGGTTCGGCAGCAACCCTGCATTTTTTCAGCGACAGCGTTTATAAATACTGGCTCGGAAGAAAAGAAAACCGTCCGTCCTGTTTGACAGCAGAGCTTTACGTTCACGACGCTTATGCCCATTTCAGTCTGAAGTGAATGCCCGCATAACCCGTTGAGAATAATTGAATGAGGTTTCACGAAAGTCAAAACCGTAATCGGCGATTGAATAGCGCATATTTTGTATTTGACAAAACTGCGATTCGGGAGTATAATTCACTTGCATTTATCAGCGCTTTTTGCCTTTGAGGAACAGATTATGAAGACTTGTGCACTCCGTCTTTACGGAAAAAATGATTTAAGACTTGAAACCTTCGACCTGCCTGAAATGAGGGATGACGAAATACTGGCGAAGGTCATATCCGACAGCGCCTGTATGTCGTCTTACAAGGCCGTGATTCAGGGGCCGGAGCACAAAAGAGTGCCCGACAACGTAGCCGAAAATCCGGTTATCATCGGACACGAATTCTGTGGAGAGATTGTTTCAGTCGGAAAGAAATGGCAGGCGGAGTTCGCTCCCGGAGACCGTTTTTCAATTCAGCCGGCGATGAATTACAAGGGCTCCCTCGCCGCGCCGGGATATTCGTACAATTTCATCGGAGGGGATGCGCAGTACGTAATCATTCCGAATGAGGTTATGGAATGCCGCTGTCTGCTGAAATTCAACGGAAGCGCATTTTTCTACGGCTCACTTGCAGAACCCCTGTCCTGCGTTATCGGAGCCTTTCATGCGAATTATCATATGAAGCCGGGCTCATATGTACACAATATGGGCATAGTTCCGGATGGCAAAACCGCAATATTGGGCGGAGTCGGTCCTATGGGTCTCTGCGCTCTTGAATATGCGCTTCACGGACCGAGAAGACCGGGACTTATTGTTGTGACGGATATTGACGACGCGAAGCTCGCGCGTGCCGAAAAGCTTTTTTCGCCGGGGAAAGCATCGGAAATCGGCATTAAGCTCGTTTTTGTCAACACCGCCAACGAGAATTCAACAGAAAAGCTGCTTGAACTGAGCGGCGGCGGGTTTGATGACGTTTTCTGTATGGCGGCAGTTCCGAGTGCCGTAGAGCAGGCTGACGCGATTCTTGCACGGGATGGCTGCCTGAATTTCTTTGCGGGTCCGTCAAAAGCCGATTTCTCGGCAAGCTTCAATTTCTATCGCGTTCATTACAACGGAACGCATCTCTGTGCCACGAGCGGAGGCAACAACGACGACCTTCGCGAAGCGCTTGACCTGATGTCAGAGGGAAGCATAGACCCCGCCGCCATGATAAGCCACGTCGGAGGTCTTGACTCAGCAAAAGACACGGTTCTGAACCTGCCGTCAATTCCGGGCGGTAAAAAGCTGATTTACACTCATTGCAGGTATCCGCTGACCTCCCTTGACGGGCTGATGTCGAAAAAAGACGGCTGGGAAGCCGAGCTCGGCCGTATCGTCTCTGACAACGGAGGCATCTGGTGCGCCGAAGCCGAACGTTTCTTCCTCTCGCACGCCGAGTCGCTGTGAACAAGCTTTCATAATAAAAAGATGACAAGAGCAATGATAACTCTTGTCATCTTTTGTAATACTCAGGCAGGCTTCGCCTGACATAAATTAATTAATCATATATTTTTCGATAACCGGGTATGCCGCGTATGCTTTGAAGTATACGACAGTCGGCAGGAGATAAATAAACGGAAGAATGATGAATACGCCGATGAATGAGAACTGAATTGCATAGCACATAAGCACCAGCGCCGCGTTGATTGCAATAACCACGAAGATTGCAAGGAAGCCGATGAGATTGCGCTTGATGCCGAGAATTGAGAAAATCAGGGAATTCTTGAGCAGCTTGAGCGTCTTGATGTTGAAGGTTACGAGAATCATATACATATAATATCTCATAAACATATAAATCGCCGTGATTGCACAGATGGCAAAGAAGAAGAAATCAAGCATAAGCGACCCGCTGCGGGAAGAAAAATAAACCAGATCGGCGACAAGAAGAGCACAGGCGGCAAAATCCATAAGTCCGAGTCCGAGCCCCTGCCAAAGGTTCTTTTTTATTGCGTAGATGAAATCGCTCCAGATGAAAACGGGCTCACCGCGGAACATACTGCGGCAGATATATGTGGCTCCGACGTTAATCCAGCCCCAGAGAACGGCAAGAAGCAGGCCGAGTACGATTACGACTATGAGTCTTGCGGTTCCGAAGGTATGAAGCGGGGACTGAAAACCGTGGATTCCGAGAAGCGAGGTCCAGAGAGGGGAAGGAGAGACGATATTCATTCCGAATACGGATGAAAACGCACCGCTCGTCTGACTGGGCATGGTTTCGGAGGTGGAATAAATATAGAAGCAGACAAAGGGAATAACCCATATGGGAAGCATGCAGAAGTTAAGGTTCAAAAGTTTCGTGAACTTGCGTCCGTATGCTTTGGGAAGATTCCACAGCGTCGGCTTGAGAACGGCGTCTTCTTTTGATACGCCGGGACCGTCGTTCTGCGTTCCGTAGAGAAAGTCAAATAAACGTCTTCTTTTCATTTTGTCATTTCCGGTTTCAATAGTGTTTTCGTGACGAACGTCTCAGGAAATGAAACGTGCGTCTTTGGGGTGTTGTTTAAATCAGTTGGATTCGGCAGACCTTGGATTTCCGGGAATCATTTCTCCGCATTTCGCGAACGGCGCATAAGCTCGTATGCAAATACGGTCACTGCCGATTCCGTGGGAAGGGAGCCCATAAAATCCCGTTCATAAGGGATTTTTACGTTCTTTTGTGCGAGCTTCAGAAGAGATGATGAAATTCCGCGCTTTTCACCGCCCACTATCAAAAGGAGCGGGAAGGTAAGTTCGGCCCGGTCAAGGTCCTCGGCATCGCGAATTTCTGCGGCGGCAATGCTGTAATTTGCTTTAAGATATTTCCGTGCCGCCTCTTCGGGTGAGCACACGAAAATAGGAAGCAGTTCACTGCATCCGGCGGAAGCCCGTGCCAGAGCCGTGTCGGCACCGCTTGGGAAGCGTTCCGGAAGAATAAGGGCCGTTGCCCCCGAGCTGTACAGCACTCTGATGGAATGACCGAGAGTGAAAGGGTCCTCGGCCCCTTCGAGAAGCATTGCAAAGCCGTTTTTCGCCGGATTGAGCTCTTCGATGCCGGGAAACTCAGCGGGACTTGCCTCGGCTATGATGCCGCCGTGAGTGTGTCCCAAGGCAAGCGATGCGATTTTTTCGGGAGGCACGAATTCAAGCCTGAAGCCGAGCTCTTCTGACGCGGCTCTCAGAAAAGAAACGCGGCGGAACTCTTTTTGCTTTTTGGATTCGTCTATCAGCACTCTGAATAAGGATCTGCGCGCGGTCCCTTCCCGTATTGACTTTATCAGGGCGGAAACCGAGGTTATCCCTTCAAGGATACAGACTTTTTCGTTGTTTTCCATATTATTGATTTAAAAAAGCGGCTGTCGCAAAAAGCGGCAGCCTCAAGATTACTTTTTTGCGTTTCCCTCGAGATATTTGACGACGTCGGCAACGGTTGTGAAAGAGTGAATGTCGTCATCCTGAATGTCTACTCCGAAGGTTTCTTCGCAGCGCATTACAAGCTCGGCAAGCTCAATGGAATTGATTCCGAGATCGTTTGAGAGGTCAGCCTCGGGTGTAATTTTGTCTGCTTCAATCTGAAGTTCGTCAATCAGCAGATTTTTGAATTCTTCAAACATATGAAAATCCTTCCTTTAAATTCTAAAATGCTTTGCTATTATACAACAGCTTTGACATTATGTCAATGATTTTCTTTGTTATTCGCATATTGAAATCCTGATTGCAGAGTGAAAAGAATAATTCCGCTTCAGAGGCGGCAAGTTGAATTCAGTCTTGCAGCCGGTTTCTGAAATCCGGATATGCCTGACACTTATCTTGATCTTGATGCACGGGAGCGTCGGCGGTTCTTATTGCGCGTACCGATGACAAACGCGCGGACTGTGATGAAAACGATAATCAGAATTGCTGCAGAAATCAGTATGCCCTTGAAAAAATCGCTTTTTGAGAAGTCCATTATTTTCTGAAGACCTTCAAGAAGCTCGCTTTTTTCAGCACTTCCGCGTACGACAAGGTCAACCGTGGCAAATTCCGTGCCTTCGCAGTAAACAGTCACGGTTCCGACCTTCTGGCCGTCGCTGACCGGAGCGTCAAGCTTTTCGCTGTCAAGCTCGTAAGTCCTCGTGATTTCCTTCCCGACGGTATATGTCAGGGGAAGGAAGGCTGAAACGTCTTCTGCAGGCACCGCCGTAAGCGATTTCGTTTTAACGGAAAGTCTGACTTCAAGCTCGCAAATCACGTCGGACTGTGAAAGCAGGCTGACGGTACCGTATCTGTTGATTGCCCAGGTGAGAAGCTGATTTGCAATGATATACGAATATATACCCTCACTGTCGGATTCGGCGCCCATCACTATGCAAAGATAGGGAACTCCGTTTTTCTCGGCTATCGTCACGAGCGAATATCCGTCCTCGGGGGTGCTTCCGGCGTTTATTCCGCGGCAGAGAGTATTTCTGTACTGGCCGGACGAGATGATTTTGTTGTAATTTTCAAAGGAAAAAGGAGAATAAAGGCCTTCGGTTGAGTAAGCAGTTGCCGACGAAACAGTCATATAAAGGTTGCAGGAGTACGCCGCAAGGGCAAGCTTCTGCAAATCGCTCACCGTTGTGAACATATTGTCGTTGTGCACTCCCGTGGAGTTCACATAGAACGTGGATTTCATTCCGAGAAAGGCAGCCCGCATATTCATAGCGGAAATCAGTCCCTCGTCCGAGCCATACTGAACCGTTGCAAGAATGCGGATGGCATCGTTGAAGCCTCCGCAGAAGCCCATATAGAGCAGGTCGCGGACGGTAGGAGTCTGACCGGCGGCAAGACCTGCGTATCTTCCGGACACATCCTTTATCTGAGCGGACGTCACCGTTATCTTTTCGTCGAGTCTTTCGGAAAAAGCCTCGCAAAGCAGAAGTCCCGACATGATTTTTACTGTCGATGCGGGGGAAATACGTTCTTCGGTATTTGCGGATTTAAGAATTTTGCCGTTTTCAACGGTGCTGATAAGATAAGCCTTTGAACGCGACAGGGGAATTTTTTCGGTTCCGTCCTCGGCTGCAGCAGCAAAGGAAAGCAGCAGAAGGGCCGAGATAATGACCGCAAGCAGAGCAGCACAGCGCCCAATACGGTTTTTTTGTCTGTTTGTGAGATAATTCATCAGTTGATTTTGTTTTGTGAAAAATACAGTTTAGCGGCAGCGACGTCAGAGGCTATGGCTGCCTGAAGTTCTTCCTTCGAGTCAAAATGAATCTCGGGACGCAGGCGTGTCAGAAAGTTCACACGGATTTTTCTGCCGTAGAGTTCGCGGCAGAAGTCGAGAATGTGAGCTTCGACGCGGTATCTGCCGCTGTTGTCAAGAGAAGGAGCAAACCCGGCGTCGGATACTGCGGGAAACGTTCCCAGCCCCTCAACGTCGACAGTTGAAACGTAAACCCCGGGAGCCGGCAGAGCAAGGTTCAGATCCGGGAAAAGATTTGCAGTCGGGAAACCGAGGGCAGTTCCGTCGTGTCTGCCGCGGGAGGACACCGAAGTGAGTGAATAGGGTCTTGAAAGCAGCTTTGAGGCTTCTTCGACGTCTCCCTCTGAAATCAGACGGCGTATTCTGCTCGATGAAACCGGTTCACCTTCAACGATAACTGCCGGACAGACTTCAACCCGTCCCGGAAAAGACGCGGAAAGAGATTCCGGTGAACCTGTGCGGTTCTTGCCGTATGTGAAATTAAATCCGCAGACGATGCCTTCGGCTCCGATTTCATCCTTGAGTATGCGGTTTACGAAATCCCCGGCACTCATATCCTTTACGTCTTCAAAACGCAGGAAATTAACCGAATCGATTCCGGCTTCCCGGAAGAGTTCAGCCCTGTCTTCGCATTTAGTCAGAAGCTGACGTCTCTCCGCGGAAAAATAAAAAGCAGGTGGCTGCTCGAAAGAGAGCACCTCCGCCCGAAGACCGAGACGGTCCGCCGTTTCCCTTGCTCGTTTCAGAAGGGAAAGGTGACCCTTGTGGACTCCGTCAAAACATCCCAGAGCCGCAACGCAGCCCCGGGACTGATTTTGTGAAAATATAAACTTTTGCGAGATATAGTGCATAGCAAAAAACGTCCGGCGAAACCGTCAGAAGTCTGAACCCTGAGTGAAATAATAGCGCGTCAGAGCGTCAAGAAGCTCGTCTCTGTCAATCTTCGTGATAAGAGTTCTTGCGCCCTTGTGATTTGTTATGTATGCCGGATCTTCGGACAGAATATAGCCGACGAGCTGACTGATCGGGTCGTAACCCTTTTCAGCCAGAGCATCGTACACGTTCATAAGCGTACGGCGGATAAATACGTCTCTTTCGGATGCTGCAGGGAATTTTCTTGTGGAATCGGAGCTGCCCGACTTCTGAATTTTAGAAGCCATAATCAAACCCGTCCTTTCCTAAATACTATTTCAAAATATATTATATACCATTCTTTCTGCTTTTGCAAGAAAAAAGTCGCGCGGCATCAAGAAAAATCGTTTTTTGTCGGCAAAAAACGTCCGAACTTGGGAAAATCAACAAAAAGACGTGAAAGTGTTGACTTGTTATGTTTTCTATTATATAATTAAAGACTACCGAAAAGAATATTTATATTGCAAATCGTCTTTCAAAGCGGTAATTTTACCGTATTTCCGGGGAAGGAGGCCTAAAATGGACGCAGGTTCAGTGAAAAATACCGATACCGTCGAGATGGATATACCGGAGCCCGGGACGGCCGTGCCTTCCGAAAAAAAGTCTTGCTCTCAGAAGTCCGCTAATAAGCCGCTTTCCTCCGTTTCATACGTAAACGATACGGGTATGAGAAAAGAAATTCCGTTACCGAAAAAGACCGGGTCACGTACTTATTCCCCGGAAAACGGGTTGATAGACCGGGTCACTGTTTTAAACTGGCATACGGATTATTCATATTATGAGCAGTTCAGGGCAACAGCTTTGCGGCTTCGCGATTACGACTCCGAACCCTGTGCCCCGGTTCCTTTCTTTTCGTATATGCCTCAGTATTCGCAGATGACCGCGGATCAGCTGCGCTTTTATCTTTACGTCAGAGGCGAAATCTGCGAGGGAAGATACCCGGATACAGAATATACCTACCTTCTTCTGCTGATTTACGAAACCATAAATCTGTCCGACGTAAACGCACCGGAATACACCATGACGATTCTGTGCAACCTGCTCTGCGGGTATGCCGGAACTTACGAAAGGCTGATTCTTCAGCTCGGGGACTGGATCTGCGATTTCGCCCTCATCAGCGGGGTTATGCCGCCGCGGGAAAAGCTTGCTCCTTTTATCGGAAAGCTCAGCGACTCGTGCTATCTGAAGGAATTTTATATCGGTCTCGGCAAAACTCAGGTCTGTGCGTCAGACATACTGAAATATTCTTCCGCATACAATTATACGAAAAGCAGATATGCCACGGGCGAAAACAGAGCTTTATATGACAGACATATTTCAGCTGTTCTTGAGAAAATTGTATCAGCAGGTGCCGGAGCCGCTGCGGTCAACGCCGCAATGCTTGAAAAATTCAGCATAACGAGAGATTCGTACGTTGGGGCTTTGTGTTCTCCTTTTGTCAAAAAAAGGCTCGAAATATCTTATTTTTCGTTCTCGAAATCCCACGAGCTCCGTTTCCTGATAACCGACATACTGAAATATACCGAAAATCATCTGCGTCAGAGTCTCGGAATCCGTTCAAGACTGTCCGTAGGGAAGCTTCCCGAAAACATAAAAAAAATAGCCGATGATTATTTCAGGGAAAATCTGCCGAACTCCTCACACGGGGAAGACGACAGCGCGGCTTATGAAAAGCTGTATGAACCTGCCCCCTCAAAGCTGACTCCCGAGGCAGCGCGTGCCATTGAGGAAAAATCGTGGCAGACGACTGAGCGGCTTCTCGAAGCATTCGGAGGGACTTCGTTTGACGATGGCGGAGGAAACGTGCAGTCATCAGAGAACAAAAAGGCCGAAGGCGCTTCATACGGTGCTTCGAAGGAAAGTGGTTCAAATGAAAGTGCTTCGGCTTTCAATGCATCGGCAGGCGAGTCTTTGTCCGGCAGCGTTCCGTCAGCAAAGAAAGCCTGCATTCAGACTCTGCCATCGGCCGGCACTGAGTTCATTGATGCACAGGCGGACGGTTCCGGGGAAGATAATCCGGACGGCGGCCTGCCTTCCGTTTTGAACGAAGATGAAAAATCATTTGTAAGAGCGGCTCTTGCATGTGACAGGGCACTGCAGAAAAGCATTGCAAAGCAGGCAGGGCTTTCACCGTCGCTTATGGCGGATGCAATCAACGCCAAGGCGGCCGATGAATTCGGTGACATCATACTTGAGGAAAAAGACGGCGCCTTCTGTGTGCTTGAAGATTATTATGACGAAATCAGCTCTGTGAAGCTGTAAATGGGGAAAAATATGACAGATAAAAGCAATATTGAAAAACTTCCAAAAAGAATACTGGCATCGATTGTGTCCTCCGTTTCGGCAGGAGTGGTACCGAGAACCGGAGCCCCGTATATCGCAATCGGAAGACAGGACGAAATTGCGGCACTGCTCTCTGACCTTGAGCTTGTCAGTGAAGGCGGCGGAACTCTGCGTTTTCTCATCGGCCGTTACGGAAGCGGAAAAAGCTTTCTCATACAGCTCATCAGAGGCTACGCTCTTGAACGTGACTTCCTCACGGCTGACTGTGACCTATCCCCCGAGAGAAGGCTGTACGGAACGGGAGGTTCGGGACTTGCAACTTACCGCGAGCTGATAAAGAATCTTGCATCAAAATCATCGCCCGACGGAGAAGCGCTGAAGGGAATCATCAACAAGTGGGCCTACGCTCTGCGTGAAGAGCTTTCAGATGCCGGACACGACACTGAAAGCGGCGAATTCACCGCAATATTTGAAAAAAAGGTTCGCGACACGGTTCGTGAGGTTGAATTTATGGTCGGCGGCTTTGACTTTGCAAGAGTAATAGGAGAATACTATTCAGCATCCGAAAAAGAAGACGACGCAAAGGCATCCGCATGTATGAGATGGCTGCGCGGCGAATATTCGTCGAGAACCGAAGCCAGACGCGAACTCGGCTTTGACGTTTCCTGCGTTATCACGGATGCAAACTGGTACGATTTTATCAAGCTCTGGGCAGCCCTTGCCCCGAAAATAGGATACCGCGGACTTATCGTATTCATCGACGAATGCGTGAACCTGTACAAAATTCCTCACCGCGTGTCACGCGAAAACAATTATGAAAAGATACTGTCGATGTTCAACGATACGCTGCAGGGAAGAGCGAAAAATCTCGGAATCGTTTTCGGCGGAACCCCGCAGTTTCTCGAAGACACGCGCCGCGGCCTTTTCGGCTACGAGGCACTGCGTTCAAGACTCTGCGACAGCAGATTCACCTCGGACAATTTCAAGAATTACGCGGGTCCCGTCATCAGACTTGCAAGACTTTCGGATGACGAACTCCTCGCTCTTACCGTTCGTATGACTAAGCTTCACGGGTCGTATTACGGCTGGACTCCGGGAATCACGCCGGACGAACAGGTTCAGTTCCTCAAAATATGTCTTGACAGAGCCGGGGCTGATTCAATGCTGACCCCGCGTGAAATGCTCAGAGACTATATGACACTGCTCAATATCCTTCATCAGAATCCCGATGCCGATTTTGCGGCAGTGGCGGGGAAGCTGATGCCTGCAAGGGTACAGGTACAGTCAGGCGCAGGAAGTACGGCGGAAAACGTTGCGGCGAATCAGGCTGCGGCAAACAGCGATGCAGCCCCGTTTGATCCTGCCGATATAGATTTCTGAACGGCCTCAAAAAAATCGGCACGTGACAGAAAGATCTGTCAATCCCGGATTTGCGGCTTTTGCCGGCCGGACACCGGCAGTTTTGCTTCGCAAAATTTGCCGAAAATCCCAAAGAAAGGAAGCTTTTGCTTTGCAAAAGCCATGGTCTTAAAAATGGCGGAAAACAGCATATTTGAGCGGTTTTCACCGTTTATCAGGGAATTCATATTCCGCAATTCCTGGGAAAGTCTTCGCCCGGTGCAGACTGCGGCAGCAGAGACGGTATTCGGGAACGAAAACAATCTGCTTCTGACCTCGGCAACCGCAAGCGGAAAAACCGAAGCCGCCTTCTTTCCCGTGCTCTCGCTTTTGTGCGAAGACCCGCCCGCATCGGTAGGTGTTCTTTATATTGCCCCGCTTAAGAGCCTTATTAACGACCAGTTTTCGAGAATCGACGAGCTGCTCGATATGACGGGCATTCCCGTAACGCACTGGCACGGAGACGTTGCACAGTCACATAAGAAAAAACTGCTTGAATCCCCGTCGGGCATTCTGCAGATTACACCCGAATCTCTCGAATCGATGCTTGTCAACCGCTCGAACGATATAGTGCGCATATTCGGGGACCTGAGATTCGTAATTATTGATGAAATACACACGATGACCGGAACCGACCGCGGCAATCAGGTCATCTGCCAGCTCTGCCGAATCGGCAGACTTATAGGTCACCATCCCCGCAGAATCGGACTGTCTGCAACCGTCGGCGAACCCGAAAAGGCAGCAGAATGGCTGTCAGCCGGCAGCGGACGCAGCTGCGACGTTCCCGAAATTCCGCCCGAGAAGCTGCGCTGGCGTCTCGGAATGGAACATTTCTATATCCAGAACGCAAAATACGATCAGAGCTCGAAGGATGCAGACACTCAGACCGAAGCCGCGCAGGAGCACGCAGATCTCGACGCAGGCTACGAATATATGTACGACTGCGTCAGGGACCGCAAGAGTCTGGTGTTTTCAAACTCCCGCGAAGAAACCGAATATATATGTGCGACCTTCCGTCAGATAGCCGCACACAGAAACGAACCCGACGTTTTTCTCATCCATCACGGAAACCTCTCGGCTGCCCTTCGCGAAGAAGCCGAGGCCAAGATGAAGGATGAAGATATTATGGCGGTAACCTGCGCGACGGTTACCATGGAGCTCGGTATAGATATCGGAAGACTTGAAAGAATTCTTCAGAACGGTTCGCCGACCTCCGTCATTTCATTTCTGCAGAGACTCGGACGCTCGGGAAGACGCGGTCAGCCTCCTGAAATGATGATGGTTTTCAGGGAAGAGGACCCGCTGCCGAACACTCCGCTGCCCCAGCTCATACCCTGGGATCTGTTGCGTGCAATCGCAGTCGTTCAGCTGTATATCGAAGAGCGCTTCATTGAGCCTCCGCGAATGAAGAAAATGCCGCTGAGCCTGTGCTTTCACCAGACACTCAGCATATCCGCGAGCTGCGGCGAGCTGAAGCCTTCCGAGCTTGCAGAGAGGGTTCTGTCCCTGCCTCCGCTTTCCATGATTTCCGTGGACGATTACAGATATCTGCTGAAGTCGATGCTTGAGAACGGTTTCCTTGAAATGACTGAGGAAAAAGGAGTAATCGTCGGACTTGCCGGCGAGAGACTGCTCGGCAGCTTCAAGTTCTATGCGGTGTTCAAGGATACCGAGGATTTCACCGTCCGCTGTGAATCCGACGAAATAGGAACGATATCCTCGCCTCCACCCGTCGGGGACAGATTTGCCCTTGCGGGCAGAGTCTGGGAGGTCACCGAGCTGGACGTGAAACGTCATCTGATTTACGTGAAAAAGGTTGAGGGCAAAATGGAAATTTCCTGGCCCGGGGACTACGGTGAAATCGATACGAGAATACTTCAGCGTATGCGCAGGGTGCTTGAAGAGGACACGGTTTACCCCTATCTCAAAGCGAACGCGCAGCACCGCCTGGACGTCGCAAGACATCTTGCCCGCAACACAGGAATGCTCGAACATTCAATCGTTCATTTAGGCGGGTATTCATACTGCGTTTTTCCCTGGCTCGGGACGCGTTCATTCAGAACCTTCCGCAAGTTTCTCGGCTCGCGCGCTTTTGACTATCGCCTCTCCGGAATAGAATACGAGGGCTGCTGTTTCGTTACTTTCAAGATGGAGCGCGGAAATGAAAAAGAGCTTGCCGAAGGCCTTGCCCGCGACGTTGCAATGTACGGCATTGACTGCGACTCCCTGGTCGGAGCCGCTGAAAATCCCGTTTTTGAAAAATACGACCCTCATATCCCGGCATCACTGCTCAGGAAAGCCTACGCGGCAGACAGACTGCGCGCTGATGAGGCAGAGAAGAGAATTGCAGAGATTGCACAAGAGTTCGCAAATAATTGAAATAAAAAACAATGACAGGAAAAACGTTTTTGCGCCCGGAATGCTCTGAAGGACCGGCAGAAAACGGTTTTCCTGTTTTTTCACTGCTTTTTCCTATTATATTCTTTATTTGCTCACAGTTGCTTGACTTTTTCATTCATTAGTAGTAAAATATAGTGATTTACTATGAAAAACTATGCTCTGACTGTACGTGTCAGAAGAAGGAGGTCCATTTTCTTATGGAGGAAATTTCAGTTCACAATCAAAGGACAGACAGGTCGCGAAGACATGCAAGATCCTTTTCTGCCCTTTTTGACTCCAAAACTCTCGGATATATTCTGAAGAGACTTATTCTGACCGTCATCACAATCTGGGTTGTCATCACGCTTACTTTTTTCCTGATGCATGCAGCCCCCGGCGGTCCTTTCAACAGTGAGAAAGCCATCACTCAGGCAGCCAAAGAGGCTCTTGAGAAAAAATACGGACTTGACAAACCGCTTCTCGAACAGTATTTCACTTATCTCAAAGATATTGTCACAAAATTCGATTTCGGTCCTTCGCTCAAGCTTCGCGGAAGAATGGTTAACGATATTATTTTCGAAGGTCTGAAAACATCTGCGCTGCTCGGCCTTGCGGCGGCAGTGCTCGCACTTGTAAACGGTGTCGTTCTCGGTGCCGTTGCTGCGCTCAACCGCAATAAATTCGTCGACAGAGTTATAATGGTAATAACCACGGCCTTCGTTTCCATGCCCTCGTTTATTATGGGAACGCTTATGCTGATTTTCTTCGCCGTTACTCTCGGAATTCTGCCCGCCAACGGTGAAGAGGCCGGCGGAATGATAATGCCGATTATCACACTATCTCTTTCCCCTATGTCTCATATAACAAGACTTACAAGATCCTCAATGCTCGACGTACTCGGACAGGATTATATCCGTACTGCCAAGGCAAAGGGTGTTGCAAAGTGGGATATTATTTTCAAACATGCACTGAAGAACTCCCTCATCCCCGTAATCACCTACTTCGGTCCCATGCTTGCCTATATCGTAACCGGTTCTCTGGTTATTGAACAGATTTTTGCCGTTCCGGGAATCGGACGTGCTTTCGTAAAGAGCATTATCAACCGTGACTATACGCTTATCATGGGTACAACCATCGTTCTTGCCATGCTCATCGTCATTATGAACCTGGTCAGCGACATCCTTTACAAGGTTGTCGACCCGAGAATCACACTGGAATAAGAGGTGCGTAAAATGAAACATATACTGACTATGCATCTCGACGGAAACTCCTTCCTTCCTGCAACCGAGGAAGAAAAGGCATATATGGTTCAGATGAGACCTTCGTCCACCTTCTTCAAGGATGGTGTACGCCGACTTCTCAAGAACCCCGTTGCAACGGTAAGCTTTTTCGTAATCGTCTTTATCGTTCTGTGTTCAATCATTATCCCCATGGTATGGCCTTACAGCTATTCTGAACAGCTGGGTAACGTCGGAAGTGCATCGGTTGATGCTTCCTATAATAATCTCAAGCCCTTTACCTACGGTACAAGCGAACAGGAAAAAATAGATGCGGGCGAATTCGTTTTTCCGCACCTTTTCGGCACTGACTCTTCAGGCCGTGACTATTTCATAAGAATAGTGTACGGAACGAGAATATCCCTTGCAGTCGGTTTCTTTGCAAGCCTTATTGTTCTGATTATCGGCCTTGTGGTCGGTTCCATTTCCGGTTACTTCGGCGGCGTGGTTGACCTTGTTATTATGCGTATCGTAGATATTATTTACTCGCTGCCCGATATGCTGATGGTCATTCTTCTGTCAGCCGCCCTGCGCGAAACCAACCTTGATAAGGCAATTGAAGGAACGGTCCTTGAAAAAATCGGCGGAAACATCATAAGCCTTTTCATCGTATTTGCCCTGCTTTACTGGGTTTCGATGTCACGTCTTATCAGAGGTCAGATTCTCTCTCTGCGCGAACAGGAATACGTTCTTGCCGCAAAAGCAGCAGGGGCCAAGGGAAGCTGGGTTATCCGCAAGCATCTGATGCCCAACTGCATTTCGGTTATCATCATTTCAACCGCCCTTCAGATTCCTTCGGCTATTTTTACCGAAAGCTATCTGTCATTCCTCGGACTCGGAGTCAATGCGCCGATGCCCTCGCTCGGTTCTCTTGCTTCAGATGCCCTCAACGGTGTAAGCTCATATCCTTACAGACTCGTTATTCCCTCAATAGTAATATCTCTTATAGTTCTTTCGCTTAACCTGTTCGGCGACGGATTGCGCGATGCGTTTGACCCCAAGCTTAACAATTAAGGAGGAAAATGAAAATGAGATTACTTGAAGTAAACGACTTACATACCTCCTTCTTCACCGATGCCGGTGAAGTAAAAGCCGTAAACGGCGTGTCCTTCAACCTTGATGAAGGAAAAGTACTCGGAATAGTCGGTGAATCCGGCTCGGGTAAATCGGTAACCGCATATTCCATTATGCAGATTCTTGCTTCCACAGGCAGAATCGTCAGCGGTTCCATCAAATTCCGCGGACAGGAACTTGTCGGAGCCGGTGAAAACGTGATGAGAAAAATTCGCGGAAACCGTATTTCAATCATTTTCCAGGACCCGATGACCTCCCTGAACCCGACCTACACGATAGGTCACCAGATTGAAGAGGCTCTCTTGCTTCATACCAACAGAACGAAGGAACAGGCTTACGACAGAGCAGTGGAACTTTTGAGGCTCGTTCAGATCAACGAAGCCGAAAAACGTATGGCACAGTATCCTTATGAGCTTTCCGGCGGTATGAGACAGAGAATAGGTATCGCCATGGCTCTTGCCTGCGAGCCGGATATTCTTATCGCCGATGAACCCACGACCGCTCTTGACGTAACGATTCAGGCGGGTATACTTGAACTTATGAACTCCTTACAGAAGGAGCTCGGAATGGCAATCATAATGATTACCCATGACCTCGGCGTCGTCGCACAGATGTGCGATGAGGTTATCGTTATGTATGCCGGTTCAATCTGCGAGCAGGGAACTGCAGATGAGATTTTCTACAATCCTCATCACGAATACACGAAGGGACTCTTACGTTCCATCCCCACTGTAAATAACGAAAACGAAAAACTGAAGCCGATTACAGGTACTCCCATCGACCTTTTGAATATGCCGAAGGGCTGTCCCTTCGCACCTCGCTGCGATGCCGCAATGAAGATTTGCATTACGGACAGAGCCTGCCGCAGAATAATCAACGAGAATCATATGGCCACCTGCTGGATGAACGACAGGGACAATATCGGCACGATAGAAGAAACACCCGACGGTGCACAGGAGGCTGAAAATGTCAATAAATGATAATAAAACTCCTCTTGTGGACGTAAGACACCTCAAAGAGTATTTCGATATCAACACAGGGTTCTTCAAAACAACCCCGCTCAAGGCCGTTGACGACGTTTCTTTCACAATTGAAAAGGGAACTACGCTCGGCATGGTCGGTGAGTCCGGATGCGGAAAA
>DCGL01000073.1:0-335 GCA_002314565.1 Clostridiales bacterium UBA1779 | reverse complement strand
AAAAACCACTGTCGGACGTACCGTACTTCAGCTTTACAAGCCGACGGCCGGTGAAATCTGGTTTGAAGGCAGAAAAATCGAAGGTGCTGAGGCTCTTCGTGATTTCAGAACCAAGGCAACGATGGTTTTTCAGGATCCGTATTCATCTCTCAATCCCCGTATGACGGTATCGGATATCATTGCTGAACCTCTTGATATCCATAAGATGTACAAAACCGCAGCGGAAAGACGTGACAGAGTTCTCGAGCTTATGTCAAGCGTAGGGCTTAACTCAGAGCACGCTTCCCGTTATGCACACGAATTCTCAGGCGGTCAGCGCCAGAGAATCGGAATTG
>DCGL01000079.1 GCA_002314565.1 Clostridiales bacterium UBA1779 | reverse complement strand
CCTGCCAATAAAAACAACAAGGGCTACTTCAAAAGCAGCCCTTGTTGTTTTTATTGGCAGGGGTACTAGGATAGGTCGATTGTCAGCTTTTCTGTAAAATGCGGTGTAAATCCTTCAGTTGCGGCAGTCGGGGACTGCATATAACCGTCAAAACCGAGAGAGATAGCGTGTTCTTTTACGCTGTCATATTCAAAGCTTGTGACACGGCGTTTGAGCGTTTTATCATTGCCGTTATAGAAGGACGGTGTGTACTGTGCCATAAGTCCCAAGAGAATGTCGTTTGGCGGAACGACCGATGCAAGACGGTCAAGCACTGCCATTGAGTCGTGTCGCTGTCCCGGCAGGCAGAGGTGGCGCACGAGCAGACCGCGGCACATAAGCCCGTTTTCGTCAAGCTGATATCTTCCGAGCATTTCATACATAAAGGCAATTGATGCGGCGGCGTGTTCTGCGTAATCGGGACAGCCGGAACACAGAGAGGCAAGCTCCGGGGAAATATACTTGAAATCAGGCATATAGATATCAACCAGTCCGCGTGTCATTTCAAGCGTTGCGGGCAGCTCATATCCGCTGCTGTTCCAGAGAACCGGAATTGTCAGTTGAGCTTTTACAAGGGATAGCGCCTCACAAATCAGCGGGGTGAAATGTGTCGGGGTTACGAGGTTAATATTGTGAACTCCGCTTGCCTGCAGATCGAGAAATAGGGAAGACAGGCGCTGAACCGAAAGCGTTTCACCGATACAGTCAACACTGAGCTCACGGTTCTGACAGAATACGCATTTCATCTGGCAGCCTGAAAAGAATACCGTTCCCGAGCCGCGCGTTCCGCTGATGCAGGGCTCTTCCCACATATGCCTTGAAATGCGGCTGACAATCAGCTTGTCAGCCGCACCGCAGTATCCTGTTGAATTTGTTCTGTCAGCCGAGCATCCGCGGGGGCAGAGCCGGCAGTCGGAAAAATCATACATGCTGTAATTTCTCCAGGTCTTCAAACACAAAGCCGCAAAGGTCGGCTTCGTTTACGTTGCATTTGTTTGCAAGGGCAAAGGCTGCGGCAGCTCCTGCAGTATCTCCCATTGTCATACAGGTTCCCTGAACACGGGCTGATGCAATTGCAGCAGGGTCACAGGAAACGCTTCTGCCGGCTGCTATAAGGTTCGGGTTTTTGCTGTTTACAAGGCAGCCGAAGGGAATAATACCGGGGCGTGACAGGCGCACGAGCGTCTGACCTCCGCCGTGAGGATGGTGAATGTCTATCGGATGCGCACAAAGCGCTGCGGGGCTCTTTACGGGTTCACCGCGCAGAAATACGTCCTCGGTGAGTGTTTCTCTTCCGAGTATGCGGCGCGTCTCACGTATTCCGGCATTGATTCCGGATGACACGATTACGCAGTCTGCAAATTCCGGAAACTTCTTTTTCAGCAGCCCGACAACCGTGAACATATCTTCGCGAAGCTTTTTTTCGGCTGCAGCGAAGGCTTTCGCATCAAGCGCATCGCAGCTGATTCTGGTAATATTAACGGCGAGTGTGTTTCCGGAAACGGTTGAATTTACCCAGGGGCCGCAGAAGCTGTCAAGTTCGGGGCAGCTGAGAAGATAATCGTGCAGAATATCACACTGAGAACCGATTCCGCCTTTGGCATCGTGCCTGACTTTGTCCCTCAGAAGAGAGGTTGAATAATCCACGTTGTCAAGCAGGAAGCAAAGTGACATCGGCTGCATATCGGGATTTATCGGCTGCATTTCGGCACCCGCCATTCTGAAAATATCGGCGTCTCCGCTTGCATCAATGACAATTTTTGCTTTTATTGCCTGCATACCGCTTTTGTTTGTGATGATAACGTGTGTGACGGTGTTTCCGTCGCGTATTATGTCGCAGATAAAGGAGTTCGGAAGAAAACGCACACCGGCTTCGTCGAGCATTTTCTGCGCCAGATATTTGTATTTTTCGGGGTCAAATGAAATATTGCCTCTCGGAAAATCAAATGAGGCTCCGCCGATTTCTTCAAGTCTGTGGGCAAATTCAAGCGGCAGCTCACTTACGCAGGTATAGCGTTCATAAACTTCAGACTCAGTAGGCTTTTTCAGATAATAACCACTGATCGGAAGTACGTATGAAGCAGTTGCGGTTCCGCCGATAAAACCGTATTTGTCGACGAGAATGACCGAGCAGCCGCGGCGTGCAGCCGAAAGAGCGGCAATCCAGCCTGCAGGACCTGCGCCGCATACAAGGACGTCGGCACTGTCTGTAACGGGTATATTTTTTGATATGTTTACTGATTCCATTGTATTTCTCTTGTTTTATTTTCCCGATTTCTTTTTTGATTTTTTGTGTTTTGAAGGACCTGATTTCGTTTTGCCTTCTCCGGCGGCGGATTCTTTTTCGGTGCGGGAGCCTTTTCTGCGGAAACAGAAGTTCCAAAACTTTATGAAAATATCTTTGACAAAGCTGACAATCGTATCCATTGTTTTTGAAATGATAGTCTCGATTTTTCCTTCATTATAATGCTTTAATTTTTCATTTGAAATACTAGTGTAAATTGGAAGCTTTCCGTCCTTTACGGTTTCCATTTCACCGTTACTCTTCTCGCTTGCATTGATTTCACAGCACACGGCGATGGCTACGGGAAGCAGCAACAGTCCCAGCGGTCCGTAAATGAACTGACCGATAATCATGGCAAGTAGGGTGATAAGCGGATGCATTCCGACCTGGTCTCCGACGATTTTCGGCTCAATGATATTTCTGATAACACTCAGAATGAACCACAGAATCAAAAGACCGATACCCACGCCGAATTCACCGCTAATCATTGATATGACAGCCCAGGGGAAGAGAAACAAACCTGAACCGATTATGGGAAGAATATCAAAAATGGCGATAACCGCAGCCAGAACAAACGCTATCGGATTTCTGAGAATTATCAGCAATCCTACGGCAAGCTCCGCAAAGGTTATCAGCATTATCAGCAGGTAAGAACCGAGATATTTCTTAACTACTCTTCCGATAGAAGAGAATATGGATGAAATAACCGGGATTTTCGGCTGCAGAATCTTCTGACCGCTTAAAAATGTAACTATGTTGTCATAGTCGACAAGACCGAACGAGGTTGATACTATGCAAATAATCAGATTGATAAATATTGAGGTTGCGGAGGAAGCAACGGTAGGAAGCTTGCCCGGTAATGTTGTGATGAACGAAATCAGTGATGATGATACGGTGTTGATGAATCCCATATAATCATAATTATCAAACCAATCAATGTTTATCTCAAATCCGAGAATTGTAATTGTTGAAGCTTCTTCAAGTTCGGCGAAAGTCGACGTAATTGATTTTACGATGTTCTGTATGAAGTTTTTCACGGGTTCAACCAGAGAAGACACTTCTTTGACACTGCCAATGGCAAGAAGCAGAACGGCAACGCCTATCGTACCGTAAAAAAGCAGAACCATTCCCACGCAAATCGTATTGTGATGAAGAAGCGGATTATCCTCATCCATCTTTTTATACAGTGCTTCTGCCGGCTTATGAAGTATCTGGACAACAATGAATGCAATGACAAATGCCCAAAGCTGAGGCAACGCAAAACGTATGAACAATATGGATAATCCGAATATTATGACAAAGTAGATAAAATCGATTATGAATTTTTTGCGTTTTATCTGTTTATTCTCCATAAAAGCACCCCTTTCGGTTTTGTGGTAAGTAATTGCCCGGTTCAGTCGCCGCTTTCTTCCTCTTCTTCCTGTTTCATTCCGTCAAGGACTTTGTTAAGCCAGCCTTCAATGAAAGCGTAAACATCATCCTTGTCGGCATCGTACAGGATTTCGTGTCTGTCATCGGGGAAAAGCTTGACTGTAAGGTTGCGTACTCCGGCACCGCCGAGCATTGACGCAACCTTTTGAACTCCTTTTCCGTAATTTCCGACAGGGTCCTGTCCGCCGCTTATAAGCAGAATCGGCAGGCTTGTCGTAACGCTTGAAGCCCAGTCCGGAGAGTTGACGTCGCCCAGCATACAGAACATATCCCTGTATGCCGAGAGTGTAAAAATAAACGTGCAGAACGGATCCTTGTCACGCTCGTCGAGTATGGTTTCATTTTTTGTAAGCCAGGCGGCAGGACGGCAGGGCTTCGCAATCTTTTTGTTGTAGCTGCCGAAGGCCATAGCTGTGACAAGCTTTGAGCGGTGACGTTCGCCGTAAAACAAGGAGATGAGATTCACAATAAGAATTCCGAGGTCGACCGGAGATCCGGGACCCGCGGTGCCCATTATTATGGCAGCGGAAATATCTTCGGCAAAGTGAGACAAATAGAGTCTTGCAATAAATGATCCCATACTGTGCCCCATAAGAATTACGGGCTTGTCAGGATACCGTTCATGAAGAATAACGGTCAATTGATGAACATCTTCAACGAGATAACGGTAGCCCGTGCTTTCGGCAATGAAGCCGAGGTCTTCGGGATTTTTTGCGGTTTCGCCGTGACCGAGATGGTCGTTGCCGGAAACGGCAAAGCCTTTGGATGTGAGAAATTCGGCAAAGCCTTTGTATCTTCCTATATGTTCGGCCATTCCGTGGGAAATCTGAAGAACCGCACGGATGGAAGACCTGTCTTCAGGTTCCCATATTCTGTATACTATTTTGTTCTTCCCGTCAGAGGAGGGGAAGTTTTCGCGGAGTTCCGTCATTTGTGACTCCTTTTCTTTTACTCAATTACTTCGAAGAGTTCGGGGGCTTTTCCGGTAAATCTGCAGAGCTTTATCTCACTTGAATGGAATTTCTTTCCGTTCTCATCCTTGCGTAATTTATTGTAAGAGTAATAATAATATCCGTTGCCGAAAGCGTAAACGCCGGTCTGTCCTTCGGGATAATAGTTTCCCCATAAGCCGTTGGCTTCGTCAGGAACTCCGATTTCCTTGAGTGTGAGGAAAGGAGCTTTTTCGCCGGGAACACCGGGAATGTCTTTTTCAACCGGAGCCTTGTCTGCATCGATGAGGAACATGGGAGGATTGCGGAATGCAGCTTTCTTCCCCAGATAAACGGCGACAATCCAGGCGTGCAGGAAAGCGTCGTATTCAAGGTTCTGTACGCCCCAGGTCGTGTTTCCGGTATAAAGGAAGAGCTTCTGCTCGCAGCGGATGCCGGAGTGATGCGGCTCACCCTGAGTCAGAGGCTTTGCGAAGGGACCGAATTTTCTCCAGTCGAGCTTGAGGATAATCTGATTGTCATTGTCGTTTCTTTCTGTGTCACCGTAAATGCCGTAAGAGATGAACAGATATTTTTCGGAATCGGCGGGGGCACCGAAATCGGGACCGAAGCCTGTGCCGTCAATACCTGAGCAGGCATAGCGGTGAGGCTTTCCGTCTTCACCTGTTGCGTTGAAATCGTCAACTACGTCGGGAAGATAAACGGCAGTCATAATTCCGTCCTTTTCCGCGTCCATATCGGGTCTGTCAATTTTGTCTACGTCGAAAATTGCTACGTAGAAGGCGTCTTCGTCGGCAATTTTTACGCCGGTGTTTTTCATTATGCCCTGGCCTATTGAGTCATGCTTGTATTCGATTGAACCGTATACTTTGTTGTCATCGGGGTTGAAGGAAATGCAGCCGAGATGGCCGGTAAGACCTTTAACGCTGCCGATAACGTTGCCCTGCATATCGAATTTGATGAGGCTGGTGGTAAATGAGCAGTATATGTATTTGTGTTCGTTATCAACGGCAATGCCCTGAATGTGACCGGTTGTCCATTCGCCTGTGTATATTGAACGGGGAAGATTTGGAATTGCGGGAAGAATGAATTCTGAAGCCATAGCGGTACCTCTTTAATTAACAAATATTTATGTTAATTATATCATAAAGCACAGCTCTCTTCAAGTCATTTAAGAACAAATTAATGAATTCAGGATTGTCAAAGCTTATCCGTAAGACCGAAAAGCCCTATATTGGATTGCACGGAAAAATCCGGCAAACAAAGGGAGACAGACTCAAAACCGGCGGTATTGAGCGATTGACAAAATACGTTAGCGGTAGTATAATTATTATGAATTTTTGTTTGTTGGGAGAAGACGGCATGAAGAAAAACAGTCTCAAAGCCTGGCTTTATCTTTTACCTGCCATACTATTCTTAGGGGTCTTCCTTGTGTATCCCCTGATTGACGTCGTGGTTTATTCTTTTGAGCAGGGATATAATTCTGCATCGCAGAGCTATTTCGGAACAGGTATTTACAATTTTTCCTTTGTATTGCACGATTCCTATTTTCTGCAGGCGGTAAAGAATACCTTCATAATGGTTATCATTACGGTTCCGGTATCGACGGGACTGGCACTGCTTATCTCGCTCGGTCTGTCTTCAATCAAAAAGCTGAAGGAACTGTATCAGACAATTTTCTTCCTGCCGTACGTCACCAATACCCTTGCCGTAGGTCTGGTGTTTATGATTCTGTTCAGAAAGACGGAATATTCAGAAGGACTTGTCAACCTGCTTCTGAACTCCTTCGGTATGACGTCTGTTGATTTCATTGACGGTCCGTACTGGGCAAAGATGATGGTTCTGTGCATCTATACGGTCTGGATCGTTCTTCCGTTCAAAATCCTGATTCTCACAAGCGCTCTTGCATCTGTCAACAAGGATTATTACAGCGTTGCAAAGCTTGACGGAACTTCGCCTTCGCGCACCTTCTTCAGAATTACGCTTCCAATGATTTCCCCGATGATATTCTATCTCGTAATCACCGGCTTTATCGGAGCCTTCAAATCGTACAGCGACGCGGTTGCCATTTTCGGCACTCAGCTCAACGAAGCCGGAATGAATACTATGGTTGGATACGTATACGATATGCTTTACGGAAAAAGCGGAGGCTATCCCTCCTACGCTTCGGCGGCTGCGCTGATTTTGTTCTCAATCGTTCTGACAATCACCTGCATAAATCTTCTTGTAAGCCGTAAGACTCAGTCAAAACAGGAAAGCTGAGAGGTGGATAAACATGACAAAAAGCAAGGAAAAACGCAATAATCCCGCCCCTGCAATCGTAAAGAAGGCGCTGATATATTTCTTCCTGACGCTCTGGGCCGCCTGTGTCCTTTTCCCGTTCTACTGGATGATTCTGTCATCCTTCAAGGATTACGCAAGCTACAATGCGGAATTCATCCCGAAATTCTTCACGCTGACCCCGACACTTGAAAATTATAAGCTGGCATTTACGGCGGTTCCGCTTGCAAAATACTTTTTAAACTCCCTCATTTTTACACTCGGAACATCCGTTATTATGCTCGCGGTTACGGTTCTTGCGGCCTTTGCCTTTGCAAGACTTGAGTTCAGGGGCAAGAACCTGGTTTTCACGATTTTTCTGTCGCTTATGATGATCCCGAACGAGCTGGTAATCATTACAAATTATCAGACAATCACGAATCTCGAACTGAGAAACACGTTTACGGGACTGATTCTGCCCAGCGTGGCATCGGTTTTCTTCATCTATCTTCTGAAGGAAAACTTCGAACAGGTCCCGGATGAGCTTTACAAAGCAGCCAAAATCGACGGAACGTCGGACTTAAAGTACCTGTTCAAGGTGCTGGTTCCCATCTGCCGGCCGACTGTAATTACCGTTCTTATTCTGAAGGTTATCGAGTGCTGGAACTCTTACGTCTGGCCCCGCCTTATCACAGATGACAGTGCATATTTCCTCGTGTCAAACGGAATTCAGGAAATACGTGAGAACGGTTTCGGCAGAGAGAACGTTCCTGCCATGATGGCAGCCGTTGTGGTTATTTCCGTTCCGCTGATTGTGATATTCCTGATTTTCAGAAAGAAGATTATGTCAGGCGTTTCAAGAGGAGGTACCAAGGGATGAAAAAGTATCTCAGAATCATTCAGACGCTTCTGCTCATTGCAGCCCTCTGCCTTCCGCTTGTTTCCTGCCACGGCTCAGCCGGGAAATCCGCCTTTGAGGTTCCCGAAAGCTTCGACACTTCAAGGAATTACGAGATTACCTTCTGGGCAAAGAACGATACGAACCTGACTCAGAAAAAAATATACGAGAAGGTCGTTGCCGATTTCGAAGAAGCGTATCCGAATATCAAGGTTACAATAAAGTCCTACACCGATTATGCCGCGATTTACAATGACGTAATCACGAACATTCCGACCGATACAACCCCGAATGTCTGCATCTCTTACCCGGATCATATTGCCACTTACCTGACGGGCAGCAATACCGTCGTTCCTCTTGACGACCTTATCGTCAATGAAAAATACGGATTCTGCGGTTCCGAACTGAAATACGACGGTGTCGGAGAAGAAGGAGTTGCACAGAAATTCCTTGATGAAGGCGTGCTTGATGGGTCTCAGTATCTGCTTCCTTTTATGCGTTCAAGTGAAGCCTGCTATATCAACCGCAATCTCGTTGAGGCGCTCGGTTATGAAATTCCCGACGTCCTGACCTGGGATTTCGTGTGGGAGGTCTGCGATGCCGCAATCAATCTCGGTAAAGATGAAAACGGCAATTATAAGCTCAACGGTCAGAAAACTCTGATTCCGTTCATCTACAAATCAACCGATAATATGATGATTCAGATGACGGAGCAGAGAGGGACAGGCTATTCCACCGAATACGGTAAAATTCTTCTGTTCAACGACAGCACGAAAGAAATCCTTTCAACAGTCGCAAAGCACGTGGCAAACAAGTCCTTCCTGACCTTCGCTATCGCAAGCTACCCCGGTAACTATCTCAATGCGAACCAGTGTCTGTTTGCCATTGACTCAACCGCCGGTTCAACCTGGATGGGCTGTCATGCTCCTCTTCAGGACATACCTGAGGGAAGCATACGCGAGTTTGAGACCTTAGTCCGCGCAATACCGCAGTTCGATACCGAAAATCCGAAAATGATATCGCAGGGACCGTCCATATGTATTTTCAACAAGGATGATCCTCATGTGGTTCTGGCTTCCTGGCTGTTTGCCCAGGCACTGCTTTCGGAAGAGGTTCAGCTGGCTTATGCGGAAACCGAAGGATACGTTCCCGTAACCAATTCCGCTCTCAATTCCGATGCGTATAAAGAGTATCTCTCACTTGCCGGAACAGATTACAACGAGCATTACGACGTAAAAATCAATGCTTCGAAAATCGTCCTTGACAACATAGACAATACCTTTATCACACCCGTTTTCAACGGTTCTGCCTCCCTGCGCGAAGCTGCCGGTGAACTTATAGAAAGCACCGTCCGACAGATAAGAAAAGGGAAGGAAGCCGATGAAGAGTATTATGAAAAGCTTTATTCCGACGTTATTTCACTGAAGCGGCTCAACGTTGACGGCAATGCCGCCGATGCAGCCTATGACCTCGGACCGCTTCCAAAAGCAGCAAAGACGCTGATTTTCTCGGTTTGCTTCGTCTGGGTTCTGATAATCGCTTATGCCTCTTTCACCTTCGTTAAAAAGAAACGCAAAAATAAAAAAGATTGACATTTTTGCTGTTTCCGAGTATAATATTTCAGTTATTATTTATTTTATTTTGCCCACAGGGCAAGAAGGAGAAAAAAATGAAAAAGACACTTTGCATGCTGCTTGCCGCTCTTATGCTGCTTGCAGTTCTCACCGCTTGCGGAGGCGAGGCTGAGGTTGTTGATACCAAAGCCGAGACCGAAGCCGATACCGTTGCCGAGACTGAGGCTCAGACCGAAGCCGCAAAGGTAGATCCCAACCAGAAGGACGCCGGCGTTCTCACATTCGCTCAGTACATTGCCACAGAAGACGGCAAGGAAGTTGTCGTCGAAGCTTTCCTTCAGGCAAAGTATGATTATGCTGCCGCCTACGGAAACACCAGCCTTTATTTTGCTGACGGCGAAGGCGCATACTACGTTTACAGATTCACCTGCACACAGGAAGAGTACGATAAGCTGACTGTCGGCGCAAAGTACAAGATTACCGGTACCAAGTCCTCTTATGCCGGCGAAATCGAAGTAAGCAACGTAACAGCTCTCGAAGCTGTCGGAACCGACACCTACGTTGCCGAAGTTCTTGACGTAACAGCCAAGCTCGAAGACGAGAAGCTTTCCGCCGATATGAACAAGTTTGTTGCTATCAAGGGCGCTGTAGTTGCTGCTTCCACTCTTGACGGCAAGGAAGTTGCCTTCCTTTACAAGTACAACGGTGCCGGCGCTCAGGGCGACGACCTGTACTTCAACGTTAAGGTCGGAGAGAAGACCTACACATACTGCGTAGAGTCCGATTTCTGCAACAAGGACACTGCCGTATACAAGGCTGTTGAAGCTCTCAAGGTCGGCGACAAGATCAACCTCGAAGGCTTCCTGTACTGGTACAACGCTGCTCAGATTCAGGTAACCGCTATCACAGCTGCCAACTGATAGCTGACGCTTTTTAAACGAGGAAACGGTGAAATACCCGTTTCCTTTTTTGTTGCCGGGTGAACCGAAAAAAATACCGATAAAGCTGTACCTGAAAACCGTCTTGCTGCAATTATTAGTTGATTTTTACTTTTCAGTTCACCCTTTTGGCTTTTTTGACTATGACATCTTGACTTTTTGACGGAAACAATATATAATAATTATCCTATATTTTTATCGTGGGAATTTTTTGCCGGAGCTTATTAAAATGAAAAAAAGCCTGTTTTATATTTTAATATTGCTGTCGGCAGTCTGCCTTGCGGCCTGTTCCGGGCAGCAGGGAGATGATACCGGAACGGTCGGAGAGTCTGTTACCCCGGATATTGCCATTACAACCGTTTCCCCCGAATCGACCTGCAGTCCCGACACGACGTCAGAACCTGACGTTTCATCAGTTCCTGCCGATGCTACGGGGGTTCCGGTAACGGATACGGCTGAAATCACAACGGTGCCGGGAACTTCAGAACCGATTACAACAACGGATATATCCGAACCGACAACTGCCCCTGAAACGGTTCCCGTCATTCCGGTGACGGAACCTGTTGAAACCACGACACCCGGGACTCTTCCTCCCGAAACCGTCAGAGACCCAGAAGAGACGACAACCGGTCCGGTTGAAACGACCCCCATTACCGAAGAAACAACTGCACCGATTACTGAACCCGAAGACACTACCGGTCCTCTGGATCCGGGCGATGAACCCGAAATCAAGGGATGGCCGACGTCTTTCCTGCGTGAAACGTTCGGTGAAGGCGCAGTTCCCGAACCGGAATGCAGAAATGCCGATATTGTTTTCAATACAGAAACCGAGAAAATCAGAATTACGGGAATAACTCTTGATGAATATTACACTTATATTGAAACGCTGAGCTCGGTCGGCTTCATTTACGAAGGCGCAGGAAATGCCTACAAACGGCTTATCGGTGACAGCCTTCTGATTGTTGACGTGAAATTCGGGGAGACCGTTCCGAAAGCATTTTCTCTTATCAGCTTCGAAATCAGAGATGCAAGAATCTGGCCTGAATCTGAAATCAGTGAAATGTTCTCTGCGGATATCGTTCCGCCTTTCTATGAGGGCGAACACTGTTTCTTCGTTCAGGCGTCTTCCGACTCAAATTCAACTGTCAGAATTGACAATGTCAGTTCATCTTCAATCAATGATTATCTGACCCTGCTTGAGTCCCGGGGCTTCATTTTCAACGAAAGCTACGGTTCATATACGAAGACGGTTGATACGACGATTTTTTCCGTTTCACTTGATTCAGATACCGAAAGCGGAACAGCATATATAATTCTGGCTGCATATTCCGCTCCCGTATGGCCTAAAAATCTTCTTGAAAGAACCTTCGGAACTGCTGAATTCCTTCCGGAGTTCGTTACTTCCGACGGTATATTCTATTCCGATACTGCCGGTTCCCGTGTGAATATCATTATCAGTGATGCAAGCGATAATGAAAAGAAGCAATTCGTCGAAAAGCTGCTGGCCATGGGTTACGTTTACAGCGATGAGCTTGACGGATACGTCAGAAGAGAGAACGGATACCGCAGCCACGTCTGTATCACAGACGGAATGGTTATTTTAATAAGCGTAAGCTACATTCCTTTCGAGACTTTCCCCGTATCCGGATTCACCGATACCGTGTGGTTCTATACAGTACCTGATTTTTCAAGCAAGTCTGCAGATTTCGCTGTTGACTGGTCGGGCAGCGATGACAGTAATCTGAAGGTTTACGGCTTCGGCGTCACTGAAGAAGAGGTCACGAAGTATATCATCAAGCTTCTGGATTTCGGTTACGTCAACACGGTATTCGATGACGTTTATTCATTCTCTTATTATTTCCTCGGTAAAAACGTGAGCATAACGCTCAAATATGAGAATTCGAATATGATTCTCACATTTTTTGCTGAGTATTCGGACAAAAGTTCAGGTAATTGATTGTTTTGCTTGACATTATCCGCAGTCAATGTTATAATGTTTAAAATGTGAATTATCAGTGATTTTTACCTTTTTCCGTATAACAAGCATTTTATTCAGTATTTCATTATTATTTTGAAATATAAAAAAACAAGGAGAAAGAAAATGAAAAAAGCTCTCACCCTCGTTCTTACCCTTCTCATCGTTCTCACCATGGCTGTTCCTGCTTTTGCTGCCAACGATGATACTCCCACACATGAAGTTGAACTTAACGGAAAAGTTGACGTTCTCGCAGGTCTTACTGCAACTTACAATGCCAAGACCAAGACAAACATTGATGTTTCTCTGATTACAGACGGCATCTATGCTGCAGACCTTTCCTCTACAGCGGGCAACGGCGGAAAAGTTGTTTATGCCAACGTTTCCATCTGTGCCAAGGCTGATGCTGCTGCCGTTGAAGCCGACGGTCAGTACACCTTTGCCGGTGTTGACAAGAAGTATCCTTACGTTATTGAAATTGCCGGTGTAAACAATGCCACGGTTGACAGCTTTACCATCTGGACCACAACCAACACCGTAAATGCTGACGGCGAATATTGTGCTCCTTTCTATCATATGGATGCTGCTTATGATATTCTCGTTTCCTGCGACGGCGGCAAGACATACCAGATTGCTTACACTTCCATTCCCTTCACAACTGAGACCGTTAACGACGCTCTCGTTGTAAAGACCATGGCCGGTCAGACTCCTGCCAGAGGCGGTAATGCTGAAATCATCTCGGTTGCCGGCGGTATCGCTGAGAACAACAACGTTCTCTACACAGCCAGAAAGATGACAGATAAGTTCAATAAGACTTATACCGGCGTTACAAACGTCGTTTATGCTCCTACTGCTCTCAGAAGAGGCGGCGCTTCCTCTACAGATCCCTTCTACTATGCTGCCAGAATTTCCGAATTCGACGTATACGAAGCCAAGGCCGAGGTTCCCGCAACTGCCGATACAGCTGTTTACTTTGTTGCTTTCGCCGTAGTCGCTCTCGGCGCTGCATACGTAACAGTTAAGAAAATCAAGGAAAACTGATAAAGATTAACTGACATATAAAGAAGCCCACCGTCCTGCGACAGTGGGTTTCTGTGTATTTAATTAGCTTCATTTTTATTGATGTCGCAATTCCCGTGTTATATACCACACAATGTATTTCGGATACGGATATATTGGATTGAAGTGTCGCGTAATAGTATTAACAGAAGAAAAGATTGAAAAAAGCTTTTCAATTACAGTTTTGCGGCTTTCGCCGGCTGAACACCGGCAATTTTGCTTCGCCAAACCTGCCGCCAAAACAAAAGAAAGGAAGCTTTTGCTCTGCAAAAGCTATGGTCTTAAAAATGAAAAAAATCACAGCTCTTATTCTTGCATCCGTAATGCTTTTATCAGCATTGGCTCTTTTGGCTTCCTGCGGAGAAACAGGAAAGACGGAGGTCACAACTGTGGCTGAAGCTGAAACCGAGAAAACGACAACTGCTGAAACAGAACCGGCTGAAACAGAACCGACATTTCCCGTTGCGGATTACGGACAGCAGACTTTTACGGTTTATGCACGTACTTCAGGCGGTTCATATGAAGCCAAATATATGATTACTGAAGAAGACGGGGACGTCGTCAATGATGCAACATTCAAGCGCAACTGTATGGTTGAGGATAAATACAACGTAAAGATTGGACTTAAGGAAGCTGAAGCTCCGAGCGGAACGATAGCAAAGGACATTTCTGCCGGCAGCATTGATTACGATATCATTCTCGAAAGAAGAAATTCCATTTCACAAAGTGTTATCAAGGGTAACTTAATGCCGTTCGAAGCACTCGGGGTTGATTTTGACAACGACTGGTGGGACTCAAACTCAAAGCGCGACCTTTCAATTGACGGAAAAACATTCCTTATGCAGAACTCGGTTTCCGTTGCCCGCCTTGCCGGTATCAGATTCTTCTATTTCAACAAGCAGATTGTTGAAGACTATAAACTCGTCGATCCATATGAGTGCCTGAAAAAAGATACCTGGACACTTGATACTTTCCTTGAAATGTGCAAGGGTGTAACCTGTACTGTCGGTACTCTCGGGACCTATGCTCTGGTTCTTGAGATGGGGTCTTCAAACGGAGTATATATGCATATGCTGGTAGGCTCCGGAATCAGATATACGAAGGTTGACGGTGACGAAGTCGTAGTTGACGTTGACAGTCAGATAGAAAAAATCGACTCTTTCTTTGATTCACTCAGGTCTGTATTTTCAGATAAAACTCACGTAATCACAATGGATGAAGCCGTTGAATATGACGTCGAGGGCGCCGGCCAGGGATCCAACAAGTATGAAAAATCCCGTGACCTCTTTGCTCAGGGACACTTCCTGTTTACACAGTCCTCAATAACCGCAAGTACGCAGTTCACTGAGATGAAGGATGACTTCGGCTGTATGCCCAACCCGAAGCTCAACTCAGACCAGGCTGAATATGCTCACAAGTGCGACCCCTACACACTGATTTTCGCAATTCCGAACGATAAGGGGATTAACACAGAGAGACTTGGAGTGATTATGGATTATTGGGGATATGCGTCACTCAAAACCACAGTTCCCGCTTACTATGATATCACAATCAAGACAAAGAGAGTACAGGAAGCCACGGCTTCTGAGGTTATTGACCTGACAGTCAGAACGGCTTATTATGAGTTTACCGACGTTTTCAAAATCGGTAATATTTCGACTGCTCTCGATTCAGGATACAAGGGAACCGGCCTTGCTTCTTCCTGGAAGACGTACCAGGCTTCCATAAATGCACAGGTTAAGGCATTCAACAAGTCGATTGCCAAGCTTGAAGACTGATTTTTAGAACAGCAGCTTCCACGCGGCTTTATTGCCGCGGGGGCATTTGCATTAACGAAAAAAACGGCATCCGAAGAAATTTCGGATGCCGTTTTAATATGATGGGACATAATAACACCCTGCTTGTTTAGACGTTGGCCGCTTGTTGTTATTGATTTTATAGGCTTAAGCGTGTTTTCTGAAATATCTTTTGATAAAAAACATCAGAATCAGACCGATAAGCGGATAAACGGCAGAGATTATCATACCTGTTCTGAGTCCGACCTGCTCGGTACTGATGCCGAGTGAAGAAGACAGTGAAGCGGCAAAACCGGAAGATGAAACGGCGTCTGTAATTATTCCCATAAGCTGAGGGGCAAAAGAGGAACCGCAGTCACCGCCCGACGCAACGATTGCATAGGCGGTAACTCCCATAGCGGGCATATAATCTTCCATCATTATGAGTGTTCCCGGCCAGAGCATCGAAGTAAAGAAACCTGTCATAACCCCTGCGAGCGCGGCAATTACCGGATTCATCGAAAGCCCGGATACAAGATAGCATACAACTGAACCCGCAAAACTGAATATCAGGACACGGGTTATGTTTTTTCCGAATTTTGCATAAAGCAGACGGGCAAGACCCAGAAGAGCTGCAAAAAGTGCAATACCCACGATGTCACAGTATGCCTTGGAAACTCCAAGACCCGTTTCCAAAAAACCGGAAATCCAGTTTGTCATCGTGTTTTCGGCACTTGCACCGAAAAAAATGCAGCCGACGCAGAGCGCAAGTCCGACTCTGCGCTTTGATCCTTCGGCGTTTTTTTCGGCAGATGACATGGCAACTGACGGAATTTCCGAAGAAAAGAACAGATATGCCGATACAAGTGGGAAGAAACTCAGAACAAGAATCAGATACTGCCAGTGGAGCGTGCCGAATATCGACAGGAAGACCGAACTGAAAATAACCATACTTACAACGCCCCAGGCATACAGTGAGTGAAGCAGACTCATATCACGCTCGGGGGTTTCTGAGGGAATAGATGCAACTATCGGTGAAAGCAGGACCTCGGACAGACCGCCGGAAACGGAGAAGAGAATTGTCCCGAGAACAAGTCCCGCATAAACGTTATCCGGAAACAGAAGCGGTGCCGATGCGTAAATCAGCAATCCCACCGTCGTCAGCAGCGGCATCGTGCTGACCGTTTTCTTTATGTTGAAAAAACGGGCAAAAAAAGAAAAAATCAGGTCTATTGACAACTGAGTGAAAAAATTAATCAGTACGAGAGTGCCGAGAAGTGTGTACGATATGCCGAACGTTTCGTGAAACGTGACAAACAGCATAGACGGAACGCAAAAAATGGAAGACATCGAAAAATACGATGAATAACAGGCAAGCTTTACTCTGCCGTATTTGCTTTTGAACAATTTTTTTATAATTATCCTTTCAAGTGTATTAAAACTTAACAATTATACTCATTGCACGCAGATTTGTCAAGAAGAGTATGAAATATGCTGAAATTTCAATGAAAAATAAGTGGATTTTTAAGGAATACTATGATATAATATTTTAACTTTTTGAAAGGAATGGTTGGTAATGAAAAAAATAACAAAAATCGTTTCCGTTCTGCTTGCAGCCCTTATGCTGATTGCAGTATTTGCTTCATGCTCAAATCAGAGTGAAGCTGTAAATACCGAAGCACCGGTTGCCACGACAGAGATTCTCGCGACAGAAGGTGAATCCACAGTTGAAGATACAACGCCGAAATTTGCCGAAGCCGATTACGGCGGAATTAAATTCGGTGTATATTTCAAGGATCAGAATGCTTCACACTACAGAGGTATGTATATCATTCCTCTTGAAAATTCTTCTGACGTCATTGACGAAGCGGCAGTCAAGAGAAATCTGATGATTGAAGATAAGTACAATATCGAGCTTGTCGGTATGGAAAGCGACAGCCCCAATACTACCGTTCAGAAGGATCTTGCCGCCGGTGCTTCGAATTATTGCCTGGTTCTCGATTCAAGAAGATCCCTTGGCAATCTGGCAACTTCAGGCTGCTTTACAAACTTCAACAAGCTTAACGTTGACTTCACCACCGACTGGTGGGATGCCAATGCCGCAAATGATTACGAAATCGACGGAAAGCTTTATCTGATGCCCAACGACGTTTCGGTCAGCAACCTTGCCGGCTGCCGTTTCTACTATTTTAATAAAGAGGTTCTTGAAAACTTCAATCTTACGAGTCCTTACGAATATGCCGAAAAGAACGAATGGACTGTTGACACGTTCATCACTATGGTCAAGAGTGTATCGGCTCCTTCACTTGACGGTTCAGTCGGTATTTACGGCCTTGTCAATGAGGACGGCGCTGTACGCAACCATATGCTCACAGGTGTCGGCGTCTTTACCGTGGAAAGAGACTCTGACGGAATGATTGTATCAAAATTCGGAACCGATTATGCCGAAAGAGCCCAGACTTTTCTGGATAAAATCAAAGCAGTTTTCACAGACAAAAACGTCTGTCTGACATTTGAAGAAGCTGACAGAATGGACGCTGCCAATTCAGCGGCATATTCCGATACGTTCAAGCATGCCAGAGGTCTGTTTGCCAACGGACACTTCCTCTTTACACATTCCTCAATGGGGACAGCCAATGAATATGCTGAAGCCGTCAAGGGCGTCGGCGTTATTATGAATCCGAAGTTTGATTCCGACCAGAAAAGCTACTATCATATGATGGACGTCAGTGCCAATATCTGGGGTATTCCCGCTGATTCATCGCTTGACCTTGAAATGATAGGAAACGTAATGGATTACTGGGCATACGTTTCTCATACGACCGTTATGGAATCCTTCTATGAGATTACTCTGAAGGCCAAGAGAGCCAGCGACCCGACAGCTGCTTCAATGCTCGATACAATCAAGGGCTCAATCAGATATTACATCACAGACCTCTATGCTGTTGATACATCCGGTATGATTAACAACGCCTACAACAACAGTGTTGCATCTGCATGGAAGCTTATTGCAACACCTCTTCAGAAAAATTTCCAGAGGGTATATGACAAGCTCTGCAAGCTTGACGATTAAAAGTATTTAAACAGATTACGACAAGCTCTGCAAGCTTGACGATTTAATAGTTTTTAACAGAAACACGGCTGTGAAAGTCTCAGGACTTTCACAGCCGTGTTTCGATTTATTCCGGAAGAAGAACGAGCAGTGAATCTGCTATTTTTCTCTGCGAGCCGTCTGAGGGGCTGTTCTTTACGCTGTAAGTGTTTCTGACAGTGTCGCGAACAACGAAGGTTGAAGAACCTCCGCCGTCGAGATTAAGGGCGTCCGTTGCACCGTAAGTCAGGAATATCCAGGCAAGATCTGCAAGGGTTGCTCCGTTGGATACAGCAGTCTGACGGCCGTCAACGACCATAATATACGCAGTTCCGTCTTTTCTGTTGTAGCCGACTGCGGTTCTCGGGTGTCTTGTTTCACCGAAATCTGAAGTCAGGTCAAGAGACTGAGTTTTTCCGTTGTTCAGAAGAATATTGCTTCCTCCGACTGCGGTTACTATTTTGGAAGCATAGTTGTTATACTGTGAGGACTCCAGAATTTTGAAGGATCCGTCATTCAGAACGGCGAAGAAGGGTCTTGAAGTATTTTCTCTGAGCAGTACTCCTTCTTTTACGGCAAGTCCTCTCGGGACGTAATCTGAATCAATTGCAAAGAAATCGGCATTGACACCGAGAAGTACCTTCTTTCCGTTGGCAGCTGCTGATTTCATTTCTTCGGTTACGGTTGCGCGTTTGTTCATAAAGATCTGACCGTCATCCGGTGTTCCGCAGTACAGAATTCCGGCTCCTTTTTTTATTTCAGCCATATATACCATTACGGGGCCGCCGCTTGAATTGACGTATTTGATTTTGTGATAAATAATCCCTGCCGCAAGTTCTTCAGTCGAATCGCTGATCAGTTCATCGAGATAGATATGGGCGTCAACCGTGTCGCTGATTTTCGGAAGTGGAGTCGAGCGTTCACCTTCGAGCAGAATTTCATACGGCAGGCTCGAAAGCTCAGTCTTTCCCGACAGATATGTTTCAATAAAAGCATTGACTGCATCGACGGTAGAATAATCGCTGTCGCCGGCAATCACTATTTTATTACCGTCTTTTTGAATTACGTATCTGTCTGTATCAAGAGAGGATAATGCACTTGAACTCTGAATACGGTTTGTGCTTCCGATAAGTATTTCATATTCAGGGGTATCGTAATAATCTCCGCGCACGATTCCCATAAACCAGTCGTCGGATATTGAAATTTTGACACCAGTTGCAGATTCAAGAGCGTTTCGAAGTGTGACTGAAGCGCGTGAAACCTTATCGCTTGCCCGTTCGGAACGAACAATTGAATAAACTGCCTGCCCGTTTTGAACAAGTACCGTGTCTGTCGGAAGCGTTTCGGCAGCAGTGGTTTCGGGCACTTCGGTCTGTTGAACTGTTTCGTCGGAAATTTCGCTGCCTGAACATGACTGGAACAGCAGGAATACTGCAAGAAAGAATGGAAGATACTTTAATATTATATTTTTATTATTCTTCATTTTAACCCTCCGGGGCTTTAGGATAAAAAATTGAAATGCTGACTGATTTATTCGGACTCCTTTTCCACACTCATAAAAGAAGAGTAAGGAATCATTTTCGTTTCTGCAATGCCGTATTCCGTAATTTCGAAAATTCGGCCTCCGCGTCGGTCGTCAAAGCCTCCGGGGCGGAATCCTGCGCAGGCATCAAGGCACATTCGTATCCCTGCATAAGTGCCTTCAACCGTATCACGGTGCAGGTGACCCGACGCAATACATTCCACGTCACCGCGTTCGAGTGCCGCCGCAAAGAAGCCGGAGTTCACAATTCCGCACTGAATTGCTTCGTCCCAAAAGCCCTGTGTTCCGCAATCGTCAGGGTTGTCGGTTATCATGGATATTTCGTGAGGCGGAACGTGCATTACGGCCAAAGCTTTGATCTGTTTGCCTGCTTCAGCTTCAAGCTGCTTTGATGTGTTCCAGTACCACATAAGCTGTTCAAAACGCAGGGGTTCCCACTTTCTGTTGACAGCCGGACGGTTTGCAAGCTTCATACTCTCAAAGCTGACTCCCGGGCGGAGCTCTGCTTCCTTATGCATGGAATCAAAAGCATAAATTGCATATGCCGGTTTTTCTGAGCTCACTGAATAAATGGGAATTACGTAATTCGTAACGCCCGGAACGTTTTCTGGGGATATTCCCGATATGCAATGCGGATATTCGGCATATATTGCCGACTGCTCACATGGACTGATATCCATATCATAGTCGTGATTTCCGAATACGTGCATCCACGGGATTCCGGCTTCCTCGTTTATCGATGCAAAAATATCAAGATATGCGCGAAGTTCATCCGCTGTCTTCATCTTGCGACCGTCAATGTTGTCACCGCCCCAGATTATCAGATCAGGTTTTGTCTGCACGACAAGCTCTCTGTAGCATTTCGGGGAACGGGGGTCGCAGCTGACGACCTCCTGTATGTCAGATATCATAAGGACTCTGAGCGTCCCGTCGGGTTTGAAATAAAGCTTTTCTTTCATTTTCTTTCTCCGAATTTATTATTTATATAGATTATACACTTAATTGCCGATTAAATCAAGATTTGCCGTGCCGGCATTTTGCCTTTTTATACTCCGATGGGAAAGAAAAGTCATAGAACTTAAAAAAATCTGATGTATGGTGAAAAAACAGGATAATTAAATTGACTTTGATAAATAAATATGATAGAATAATGAAAAGTATATGAGGACGGTAGTATTTTTGTCACTTATATTACGAAAAAAGAAAGGAAAGGATTTTCTCAAAATGAAGAAAATAGTTTCGATTCTCCTCACTGCAGTTATGGTAGTCAGTATGTTCACTGTTTTTGCCGGTGCTGCAACAGCAACTCCCGATTATTCAAAAGCAAAGAACGGTGACGTTCTTTACACAGTTGACTTCAGCGGAACCGACGGCGTATATGCTCCCACAAACTTCCGCAACGGTGCCGATAAAATGGCTGCCACCACTATTGAAGTCAAGGACAACGGCAAGACTCTCGTAGCTACTGCTCCCGCCTCAGCCGGTTCTGCTTATTTTTACGGCAGCTCAATCAAGGGCTTGTCCCTCGGTGCTGACAAACAGTACACAATTACCTTCAAGGCTGCTTTCCCCACAGGAAATGCCGGCGTTTATTTCAATATGGCCGATCTTTCCTATAATCAGGCTGTTGCATACAATGCAATGTACGGTATTTACGGACAGATCAAAGCCGGAAACTGCATGACAATGTCATACGGTGCCGGCGGAAAGTTCACAGCTGAAAAGGTTTCAAGTGCTGACGCTTATACAGCTCTTCCCGAAGGTGTTGAAAACGATGCCGACGGTTTTGTAACAGTAACCTTCAAGATTGACGGTTTGTTCTACAGTGTATGGTTCAATGACAAGCTTTACGATCAGGCTTACATCACGGATTCCGTACTGAACATCTGCCCCAATCTTGCATTTGCCATCTATCTTTACAATGCCAATGCCAAGTTCACGGTTAAGGACGTTGTTGTAAAGAAAGGCTGCGATTATCTTCAGTCCAATTCCGTATTCGGAAAGACAAGCGAACTCAAGTATGAAAACTTCAAGCTCGGACAGAAGATTACCGACCTCGATTTCAGCGGCAAAAACAGCACATTCATTCCGTATTACAACCAGAATTCAAAGCCCGCCTCTGTTTCAATGGAAGTAACAGATGACGGAAAGGGTATCAAGCTCGCAACTGACAACGTAACTGCCGGTAATGCTCACTGGTACGGAAGTGATATCGGTAACCTCAAGATCACCGATGACACAAAATATACAATCGTTTACAAAGAGAAGGATTCCGGTTCCGCTTATGCCGGAGCTGTTGCTCTCAACGGTGTGCGTTTTGCTCTCAACGCCGTCAACCGTTATAACTGGTACGGTGATTTCACAGGTACATACAAGACCAACGTTGCCGTAAAGTTTGCTTACAACGGAACAAACTTTACAGGCTACAACTACTCAGATGCCACGATGACAGTATTCAATGCCATCACCCCCACGGTTGATGCCGACGGATACACTGAAATCGTAACAGAGCTCAACGGCTGGACCTGGACCATCTATATGCATGATGCCAACCAGGGCGATAAGCTTGTTCCCGTTCGGACAGTAAATATCAAGACACTGGCCGAAGAACAGAGCCACCCCATTGCCACTGCAGATAACCTTACATTCAACATCAATATTTACAACAAGGACGTAACCTTTGCCGTAAAGGACGCTTCCGTATACAAGGGACTTACGGTTTCCGAAACATATCCTGTCGAAGAACCCCCCACAACCGGCAATTCATTCGTCTGGGTTGCTTTCACAGCTATGGTTTCCATTCTCGGAATGGGCATCGTTATCAAGGCAAGAAAGAACTGATAACAGAATAAACAATTGCTGACCGTTATTCGGTCAGCCTACATAGGCGATGTCAAGGGGTCAGGGACTTCTTGATGTCGCCTTTTTCTTGACAATCTATCTGAATAACGATATAATTATGTCAATGACTGAACCGTGGGAAATTACGCAACGGACGAGATAATAATTCGGATTAACTCCGGATTTTGAAGGAGAAAAATTATGTCAGCCTGGCAGAAAAATGAAACGGTCTGGAATCCCTGGCACGGATGCACAAAAATCAGTCCGGGATGCAGGCATTGCTATGTTTACAGACTGGATAAGTCTCACAATTCAGAAATACTGAGCAGCGAATGCCGCAGAACAGCGAATTTCACTCTCCCAGTAAAAAGAAACAGAGACGGTTCGTATAAAGTCGCCCCCGGTTCATTGGTGTATACCTGCTTTACATCGGATTTTTTTCTCAAAGATGCAGACGGATGGAGATGGGAAGCGTGGGATATTATCAGAGAACGCCGTGACTGTGATTTCTTCTTTTTTACAAAGAGAATCGACAGGTTTCCCGAATGTATTCCCGACGACTGGGGCGACGGTTATGACAACGTAATAATCGGTTGTACCGTTGAAAATCAGGTGATGGCTGATTTCAGACTTCCGATTTTCCTTTCTTCGCCGATAAAGCACCGCGTTGTCGGGGTTGAGCCGATGCTTGAAAAAATCAATCTGTCAGAGTATCTTGACGGCAGAATCGAAAGCGTATCACTCGGCGGCGAGTCGGGACCGGAAGCAAGAGTCTGCGACTTTGACTGGGTTTTGAATTTGCGAAGTCAGTGTATTGAGAAAAGCACGGCTTTCCATTATCATCAGACCGGTGCTAAGCTGGTGAAAGACGGAAAGATATATTATATCCCGCGTGAGTTGCAGCAGAATCAGGCTGCAAGAGCCGGTCTTGACTGGAAGCCATAACTTTTTTACGGTCATAAATGAAATTAAACGAATATTTTAGGGGTAAATAATGAACAACATAAGCTATGATAAGGTTATTCTGACGGGAGGAATTCTCGCCCATATGCAGAAGCTCAATGAAGACGTAACGATGAGGTCCGTTTACTGCCGTTTTGAGGAAACCGGACGGTTCGAAGCGCTGAAATGCAGATGGAATGAAGGGGAGCCCAACAAGCCACACGTCTTCTGGGATTCAGACGTTGCAAAGTGGATTGAGGCAGCTGCATACATTCTGAAGAAAAAAGAAGACCCATGGCTTGAGGGAATTGTCGAAGCGTCAATTGACGAGCTTGAAGCCAATGCTATGGATGACGGATATGTCAACAGCTATTTTACGAGAGTTGAGCCGGATAAGCGCTTTACAAGACGCGATTGGCATGAGCTGTATTGCTGCGGGCATCTGATTGAAGCTGCAGTTGCTTATTATGAAGCGACGGGACGCGACAGATTTCTGAAACTAATGTGCCGCTATGCCGATTTGATTGACAGAATATTCAGAGTGGAGAAGTCGGCCGCCTTTGACACTCCCGGACACGAGGAAATCGAGCTTGCTTTGTTCAGACTTGCCCGTGTGACCGGTCAAAAGAAATATGCCGAACTTGCACGTTTTTTTGTCGATGAAAGAGGAAACAGCGACAGAGACGATGTGAAATTTGCGGATATTCCGAACGCTTTTACCGAAATCAGAAATGCGAGAACGTATCATCAGGATTATCCCGTAAGGCAGCAGGACAAGGCAATAGGTCACAGTGTAAGAAACATCTATCTTGCAATAGCAATGGCGGATTATTCTCTTTATTTCGGCGATGAGGACCTGCACGGCACCTGCAGAAGACTGTTTGAAGATATCACACGCAGAAAGATGTACGTAACGGGCGGCATCGGTTCATCGGCTGAGCGCGAGTGCTTTACCTACGCATACGACCTGCCGAATTCACGTGCATACACAGAAACCTGTGCCGGAATTTCGCTTATGCTTTTCTGCGAAAGACTGCTGCGTATGGAATGGAAATCACAGTACGCAGACACCGTTGAAAGAGTGATGTATAACGGCTTCCTGTCAGGCATCTCGCTTGACGGAAAAGGCTTTTTCTATGAAAATCCTCTTGAGATTGACCTTGAAAACAACAGACGTCTGAATGACGGAAAGCACGGGGAGCATTTCCCGATAACCGAACGCGTCGAGGTCTTTTCGTGCTCCTGCTGTCCGCCCAACGTAAACAGGATTCTTGCGTCGATAGGACAGTTCATGTTTGCCTCTGACGGAAGGAAGCTCTGCGTTCATCAGTATGCGGACTGTAAAGCCCGGTTTGACGGTATGAAGATAAGCGTCAGCACAAAATATCCCGCCGACGGTGAAATAGTGATCCGTTCAGAGGGAGCCGAGGAGCTTTATCTGAGAATCCCCGGTTGGTGCCGCAGCTTCACGCTTTCACAGAAATATGAAATGCAGGACGGATATGCCGTTGTGAAGAATCCCGAAGAAAAGGTGGTTCTCAGTCTGGATATGCCTGTTATGGCTGTTTATCCGAACTCCTGCATCAGAGAAGATGCGGGAAGAACGGCCGTATCAAGGGGACCCGTCGTATACTGTGCCGAATCCGGTGACAACGGAAAGAAACTTTTGAACAATCTCAGTATAAAAAGGCCGCTTGAGTCTGAAATCGAAGCATCGGATTTCAACGGAATTCCCACACTGTCGGTTGCCGGTGTATTAAGGAGTACGTCAGACGAGCTGTATTCCTTCGAATTGCCGGAAGAAAAGTCGGTCAGGATTCGTTTGATTCCGTATTTTGCCTTTGCCAACCGCGGTTCAGACAATATGCAGGTATGGCTGCGTGAAAAATGATGAAGCCATATCTGTCTGTTATTCCTTGCCATTACTGCAAATAGACATTATTCTATTGGGGATAAAAAACAGGAGGAAGAAATGGAAAGAAAGCTTCATCTGGGAACCGCATATCATTGCAATCGCATTCTGCGTCATGTTGAAGAGGATATGATTGATATTGTCAATCATCATATGAATACAGTCGTCCATATGTTCACACACAATGATATGGAACGCCACCGTTCTGTATTGAAGGACATTATTTCCATGTCTGAATCTCTCGGACTTGACGTATGGCTTGACAACTGGGGAATAGACGGCGGGCCGGGGGATAAGTGCCATTTCACGGCATATCACCCGGAAGCCAAAATGGTTTTCAAAGACGGGACATCCGTTCCGCTGAAGCCCTGTTATCGCCATCCTGCATTCCGTGAGTTTACCAGAGAATGGGTTGATGCAGTTCAGGATGCGGGAGGAAAAACATTGTTTTGGGACGAACCGCACCTTACCGCTTCACCGGAACACGGTCCTGCCTGTTTCTGTCCTATATGCAGACAGGCTTTTGAAGAGCGTTTCGGACATAATATGTCAGAGGGCAGCGAGGACGAGTATAAACAGTTTGGAAATGAAACAATAGCCGATTATTTCCGCTTTGCAACTGATTATGCACATTCAAAAGGACTGAAAAATACGGGCTGCATTATGTTCTCACCAAAGGTTGGAAGCGATGAAAGCCTTACTGATACACTTATGGCTTTACCGAATTTCGACAGCGTCGGCTGTGACCCATATTGGGTAAGCTCAAAGAATCCGTCAATTACAGCCGAAGAAGTTTATGACTACGTCTATAAAAAGACTTCCGGAAATCTGTCTATGTGCAATAAATACGGTAAGGAACATAACGTCTGGCTGCAGGGATATCACTTCACAAAAGGCCGTGAAGAAGAGATGGTGATTGCCGCCAATGCAATATTTGATGCAGGAGCCAGAACCATTCTGTCATGGTCATTCAGAGGCGGTGAATCAAACGATTACAGAGCTGAAAACTGTGATATGATTTGGGAGCTTCAGGGAGATATAATGTCCGAACTGCGTCGCCGTTATTTCTGCGAAACGCTCGACAGTATCAGAAAATCCGGAAATTATCACGATTATTCCTGACGGTTGACCGCGAAAAGCAAGATTAATTTTATGTCTGTTCCGGTGCAGTCAAAAAAACGTTAATGAAAGGATTATGAGTAATTGATACTTTTACCGGAGAAGTACTGATTACTTTGAAAAAGAAATGAAAATTTTGAAACCCTGCTGTATCTTAACAGCATTAATGATGATGTTGTCGGCCTTCTGTGCCTGCGCAGACAACACTCCTGTTGACACTGCTGCAGTTACCGAAACTGATGCGAAGGTCGAGACTGCACTGAACTCCGCTGAAGTCACGACTGAAAATCCATACGATGAAAACGGATACATAAAGGACAAGCTTTCCTCTGACCTGAACTTCAAAGGGACTACTGTACGTGTTCTTTACTGGGATGACGTTGAAAATCAGGAGTTCTTTGCTGAAGATGAAAACGGAAATATTGTTAACGATCACATTTTTAAAAGGAACGGCCGTGTAGAAGACAGACTGAATGTTAAGCTTGAGTATATCGGCACAAAAGGTAACTGGGGTAATTATCAGAATTTCGTCGATACGGTCGTCAACAGCATCAATGCAGGCAGTACGGATATTTACGATATTGCCGCTTCTTACAGCCTGACTGCCGGTGTATGTGCTTACCGGGGCCTTGTCAAAAATCTGAACGACCTGCCCTATCTTGATTTTTCGGCAGAATGGTGGCCGTCAACCCTGCTTGATACATCCACGGTCAACGGCAAGCTGTATTTTGCTTCCGGAGATATTTCAACCAATCTTCTTTATATGATGTATGCTGTATATTACAATAAGGAGATGATTGAAGACAGAAAGCTTTCTGACCCGTACAGCTTTGTCGGCAGCGGAGAGTGGACAATCGATAAAATGATTGAAATCAGCAAAGACGTATATGAAGATACTGACAGGGACGGCGTGAAGTCCGATGGCGACACCTACGGTCAGGCCTATTACAATCTTCATATGGATGCATATCTTTACGGTGCGGGAGTTGTAACGCTGAAACAGGATGCAGACGGCAAGCTGGCTGTCACTGAAGATTTCGCAAGCGAAAAGATGACACAGCTCAGCGAGAAAGTCCGTTCATATCTGTTTTCATCCGATTGCCGTGTATATTCGAACGGTACATACAAGACAAACTTTGCGGCAGGCCTGAGTCTGTTCATTACAGACCGTGCGGATATTGCCGTATATGACTTGAGCGAAAAAAGCTTTGACATGGGAATTCTTCCGATTCCGAAGTTCGATAAGAACCAGGAAGAGTATTACAACGTTGTCGGCAATCCCTTTACTCTTTATCAGATTCCCACGAATGCGGCAAACGCAGAGGCTGCGGCTGCTGTAATGGAATGTATGGCTTCCGAAAGCTACCGCCTTGTAACTCCTGCCATATTTGAGCTTTGTATGAAAACAAGATATGCGGACGGAGGAGCAGACGTTGATTCCTACGACATTCTGCGCGGCGGCGTAGTTTACGATCTCGGCAGAATATTGGCCCGCGTAATCGATACTGCCGGAGCCCAGTCTCCCGGAAATATGTGGCAGGCAATGGTGAAGTCCAATACGATGTCATGGAATACCTGCTACAACAACTACAAAAAAGCATTGAACAAGGTAATTGACAATATCAATGATGCGTTGATAAAATAAGGCCGCTTATCTTCCACACTATCAGCCGCTTATCAGTACTTTTTTTGGAAACAGTGAGGAAGAAAGCCTGCTTTGGGCAATTCTACCTCACCGTTTTTTCTTAACTTGAAAATTCCGTGAGGTACAAAGCCCGCTTCGGGCAATTCTACCTCACGATTTTTTGAGATGACAAAAGAACCGTCCCCGGGCATCTTTGTCTTGGTGTAAAATAATTGTAGGA
>DCGL01000121.1:1602-7009 GCA_002314565.1 Clostridiales bacterium UBA1779 | reverse complement strand
TTGCCGGGATTTTATTATTTAATTGAGTACTTTGGGGCAAAACGGCGGCGCGGTTTGCCGCCGAGGGGCAATTTGCCGGCGACTGTTAAAAAAGTCGATGACTTTTTTAACATCGCCTTTTTTTATTCCGTCACAAGATTTCTGATTTCATTCTTTTTGACCTTGCGGGATTCGAGATAGGCAAAGACAAAGAAGAAAATCCAGATGATTGCGAGAGGAAGCAGAAGTCCCTCAAAGCTGTATTCGGAAACGAAGTAGGAAAAGCCTACGGATCTGAGCAGAAGAGATATGACTTTTTCGGAAAAGAGGAAATTCGCGGCATAGCCGAGCAGAGTTCCGAGCGCCGACGCAAACAGGAAGCGGAAGGCGAACTGAAGGCGAAGACCACGGACCGAAAAGCCCATCGCTCTGTAAATGCCGAGATTGCGTTTTTCGATTATCAGAAGCTTTGAGCAGTTCATTGAAACCGTGATAAAGCAAATCAGAACGGAAGTAGTATAAAGAACGATTTCGATTATTTTAACTATGCCCAAATAGTCTTCCATATACGGTACATACTCTTTTTCGTTGACATCTGATTTTGAAATACTGTCACCGAGAGCATCAAGAACGGCATCATAAGCCGAAGTCCGCACGGAAACATCTTCAAGAACGTAAGCTACCTCCTTATTTAATTCAAGTCCGAACTTTTCGGCAGTTCTGTAATTCATCGTTATTGCTTGACCGAGATCGTAGATTGTCTGGGAAAATCCCGTAACCGTGCATACAACACTGACGTCCCCGTAAGAAAGCGTAACCTCGTCTCCGATTTTCACGCTGAGATAATCCGCCATAATTTCGGTTATGGCAATTTCATTGTCATGCAAAGGCGCTCTGCCTTTATGAACGGGAATGGCGTAATCGTCATTGTAAAGATCCCAGCGGCAGTGTTCGTCGTTGATGTATGCATAATAGTTACAATAGCTGATGCGCTGATACTCGGAATATTCAGCCACTATTGCATCGGCTTTTTCAATCAGCCCGCTTAAATCGTCCTTAGAATCAAACACAAATGCCATATCAGCCAAAACCATTCCCATCTCACTCATGGCCCTTCTGGACCTGATTGACGAGTCAACCGTACCGTTCAGCAGCATAATAAAAATAAGCAGGGCCGCAATCACGGCAATTCCGGCATAATGAACAGAAGCCGAGAGAAGCTGACGCAGAGCCAGTGACATCGAAAGAAAATGACCGGATATTTTACTGCGTACAAGAGCGGAAAAATGAACGTCCTGCATTCCTCCGTTTATTGCCGACAGCGAAGACACTGAGGTGATTTTTCTGCCTGACAGCAGAATGGCTGCTGTCGAAATAATCAGTACAATCAGAATTACCGGAAGCACTATCCACCAGACGATGTACGGGGAGGCGGGAATTGCCGTAAATACCTGAAACGGTCCTGAAAGCACGTAAGACAGCGGAATTGACAGAGCAAGTCCGCTTATCGCACCAAGTGTCAGTACGGACAGATGTTCTGCACAGACAATGAGCATCGGCAGCTTTCTGTCTGCTCCGTTTGAGCGCAGAATACCGATATCCGTATAGTCAAGTCTAAGGCTTGATGAGATATTGTGAACGGTAACAATAAGAAGGACGATAAACAGAAGGAGTGCAAAAACGAACATTATGTTCATTATTATGTCTACTATCAGCGTATTAACGTAATCGAAATAGCTTCTGGAGTTGGTAAACAATGCTGTTTTCAGAAATGGGAACTCGCCGTTGATATATTTTGTGAACTCCGCTTCGCTCATATCGGAAGCTTCAGCCTTTAAAACATAATAAAAGCTGAATGACAGCCAACTTCCGGGATTTTCTTTTCCCTGTTCTGCCTCTGCCGATGCGGCTGCTTTCGCTTCTTCCTCAAGCATCGTCATATCTTCTTCGGAAATGATGAAATTTTTCGTTCCCATACCGTAAGAGCCGAGACAGGTATCAAGAATGTAACCGGCAACGGTAAATGAGTGCTCCGGCGCCCCGTCATAATTCATTTTGGTCTTGATGACGTCCCCGATTTTATGTCCCTGATACCCCTGCGAGATATAAACGGTTCCGGGGGCAATCTTCGGAATATCCGAAACGGTTTGCGAACAGTCGGAGTTCATAAATACGGTATCCGCGGTCGGAGTTGATGCAAGGCAGAGAAAGTTCATAGAACCCGAATAGTCATGTAAAGCGAGGCTGTGAATTACGGTTACTTTTCCGACCTCCGAATTATTCTTCAGCCGGTCCGTCTCGCCCGCCGGTATATTGACCATCAACCAGGACGAGGTAAACTGAATATCCATAGCATCTGCTTTTTCAATTCCGCGCTCGATTCCGAATTTACAGGAAACGCTGGCGGAAACAAGGCAGATTACAAGCAGCATAATGAGAAATTCGCCGATGAACAGCTTTCTGCGCTGACGCAGACCCGCGCGGACGAGTGTGAAAAATGCGTTCTTCATTTCCGTCACCACTTCAGCGATTCAAGCCAGGCAGACAGCTGAGCACGGCGGCTGTCCGTGTTTGAGGCATCGTACACCGGAAGCTCGAGCTCCCCGATGATTTTTCCGTCAGACAGATAAACGATTCTGCTTCCTCTGAGGGCTGCTTCGCGGTCATGAGTGACCATAAGTATGCTCTGTCCCTCCCGGTTGAGCTCAGACAGCAAATCCAGAACCGTTTCAGTACCTGCACGGTTGAGTGCTCCTGTCGGCTCATCGGCAAAAACCAGCTCGGGCTTGTGGATAACGGCGCGGGCTATCGCAGATCTCTGCTGTTCACCTCCCGATGTTCTCTGAGGAAGGTTATCTGCACATTTTTCAATATTCATACGGGAAATCAGCTCATCTGCTTCTTTTTTCACGTCTTTTGCGTGGTATTTGCCGGAAAGATAGCCTGCGACCTCAATATTTTCTCTCAGCGTGAGATTCGAAACCAGATGAATCTGCTGAAAAACGAAGCCGAAATCGCTGCGGTGCAACTGTGCCAGCTTGTTTTCTTTCGCTGCCGCAATGTTCGTACCGTTATACGTAATACTGCCTGAGGTTGCGCGGTCCATACCGCTGAGCGCATACATAAGCGTGGATTTGCCGGAGCCCGAAACTCCCATAATTACGGTAAAATCCCCGCGGTAAATATCCAGGTCAATGCCGGAAAGCACGTGGTTCTGAACTCCTTCATTTACGAAGCTCTTGCACAGCCCCTTGGCTGAAATGATACATTCTTTCATAATAATGTTCTTCCTTTTCCGTGAATCTCTCATATGAGATTTTTTCACTTTATGACCTGATTATACCCCTTTTCTTATTAAGAAGTCCTTAAGGAGCACAAAAAATGATGTTTTTTTCAGAATTTTTCACTGTTTTGAAATTGGAAACGCAAGCGTGACCTCAAGTCCGCACTTGTTTGCAAGCATAACGCTGCCGCCCATTTTCTCAGTCAGCTCCTTCACGATAAACAGCCCAAGTCCCGAACCGTTCTCGTCGCCGGTATTTTTACCGCGGTAAAACTTGCCGAAAACAAACGGAAGATCGCTGTCCGGTATGCCGGGTCCCTCATCCTTGAATACGATAACCGCATTATCCTCTTCACAGCGCAGCGTGATGCAGACGGGAGTTTTTGCGTATTTTGCCGCATTGTTCGTGAGGTTCTCGCAGATCTGAACAAGTCTCTTTCTGTCGGCACAAATCACGACGGGCTTTTCCGGAAGTGACGCCGTAACGCTTTTTCCGTCGGCGCAGAGTTCGGTGACAGACGCGGCGACAAATTCGGTCAGATTGACGTTTTCCTCCGTGATGCTGATCCTGCCCATTTCGGACAGCGAATGCACGAAGAGGTCGTTCGTCAGTCTCGCAATCTCTTCGCACTTTGCCTTGATAATATCCGTGTATTTTTTGCGTTTTTCAATGCTTGTATCCATATTTGCCTCAAGCGCTTCGGCGTAAAGCAGCAGTGAGGAAACAGGAGTTTTTATATCGTGCGACAGCGAGGCAATAACGGTCTTTCCGTTATTCAGGGCCTCCTTCTCTGCGGAGCGCGCCCGCACGATTTCGCGTCTCATACTGTCAAAGGCCCAGGTAAAGGCTCCGAAATAGCTCCCGCGGGACAGATCAAGAGGCAGATCGAGATTTCCTGCGGCGACTTCACCGGCGTACTCCTTCATTTTTTCAAAAGGAAGCAGAACCGTAAGCCAGACGTAAATGAAAATTCCGCAGACGAAGCAGAGACTGACTGCAAAACTGACTATAATCCAGGGATTCGTCAGGCGTTGCGATTTGCCTCTGACGATATCCGCCCTCATTTTTTCTATCGAGGCGAGGGCGTCAGCGGTCTTTCCCTCATTGATGCAGCCGGAAATATCGCTCAGAGCAACGAGCTGCTCGCTTTTTTCGTCATCCGGATTGCCGGAGCCCGACAGGGTGAAGATTTCAGCAAGCACAAACAGAGCAAGCAGCAAAAAAAGCGTTGATGCAAAGGCCGTTAAGAGGCGTTTTTTCATTTTATGACCATAGCTTTTGCAAAGCAAAAGCATCCTTTCGTATGTGTTGCGGTGGGGTTGGCGAAGCAAAAGCTTCAAACATTGAAGAATTTATCTCTCAGTCTTCCGATTCTTTCTTTACGGTCCCGTCGCAGAGCATATAACCCACCTTATAAACCGTCCGGATATATTGCGGATTCTGCGGGTCATCCTCGAGCTTTTCGCGCAGCCAGCGGATGTGAACCGTCAGCGTTGACGGGTCGGTTTCGCTGTAGATGCCCCAGACGTCGGAAAGCAGCTTTTCCTTTGTCACTGCCGTGTTGATGCTGCGGCAAAGGCAGGCAAGAAGGTCGAATTCGCGCAGGGACAGCTGAACGGTTTTGGAATCCCTGCGGACGCTCCTTGAAGAAAAGTCCACCTCGATATTTCCGAAGCGCACTGCGTCGGCGGCTTTTCCGAAGCCGTAGGCGCGGCGCAGTGAGGCGTTGATATGGGCGAGCAGGACGTTTGACGAAAAAGGCTTCGGAATATAGTCGTCCCCTCCGATATCAAGGCCGGTGATTTTCTCGTTTTCGCCCGTTCTCGCGCTGGCGAAGATAATCGGCACGTCAGAATTTCTGCGGATTTCGCGGCAGACGGCAAAGCCGTCCGAATCCGGCAGATTGATGTCAAGCACAATCAGATGGAAGGCGTTTTTTCCCATTTTTTCAAAAGCCGCAGCGGCAGAATCTGCCGTTTCGACGGCATATCCGTGGTCTTCGAGTATTTCTGACACGATAGCGGCAAGCTCCCGCTCGTCCTCAATGAGTAAAATCCTGAATTTTTCCATTTCGCCCTCCTGTTTTGTCTTAATTATACACTGAGATGAACTTTTAGTCAACAGGGGGCGGACCAGGGGACGTA
>DCGL01000121.1:0-1495 GCA_002314565.1 Clostridiales bacterium UBA1779 | reverse complement strand
TTGCACCACCACTTACGTCCCCTGGTCCGCAGAACCGTCCCCCGGTCCGCCCTATGGCAAAAAATTACTTTTCACAATAGCAGTGCTTTTCCCATCTGCGGCTGCGCCAGCGGGCCCACATGATGAAGCAGCGCGAGAATTCATCCAGAGAGGCTCCTATCCAGTAGCCGTAAATGCCCCAGCCGAGGACCGTGCCCAACAGCCACGAACCGATTATTACCCAGAACGGCATAACGAACAGCCCCATAATCAATATGAATTTTGCGTCTCCTGCGGTTTTGATTCCCATGCCGAAGACGTTGTTTCCGAACTGACCGAACAGTCTGAACAGATGTATTGCCATAATCGGGGTCGATGTGGCGAGAATTGCCGGGTCATCCGTCATAAGTGACAGTATGAACGGAATTGTCGGTATGAGTATGGCGTTTATCGGAAGTCCGCAGAGGACCCCTGCTTTGAAAGCTTTGTTCGGGATACGGTAAGCCTCGTCAAGATCCCCCGAGCCGATATTCCAGCCGGTCAGAATTCCGGCCGACTGAGCATATCCGTGCACTATACAGGTCAGCATATTTGCAATCTGCATAACGTAAGAATACGTGTTCACAGCGTCTGCCCCCATTCCGTTGAGGAAGGTCATGTTCACCGAATTGCAGAAGGTCCAGATAAAGGACTCCCCGGCAGCCGGCAGGCCTATGAGCAAGACTGAACGTGCAATTGCTATCGTTGCGGGGACAATTTCGTGCTCCGACTTTTCAATGGGAAGACGGAGCGCAAAAAACACCGAAAGGGCAAGGGTGACAATCCTCGAAACCAGAGTTGCAAGCGCAACCCCGAGAGTACCGTAGCCCATTGAAATGAAAACCGCGTTGAGAATTACGTTTACGGCATTTCCTATTGTCGCCGAGACGAAGGAAAGCTTCGGCCGGCCGAGAGCACGCAGATATGCCGTGAAAACGAAGTTTACGGCAACGAGAACGCAGGAAATTCCGACAACGCGCATATAATCCGCGGCATCCTCGAACATTTCGGGGGCAGTTCCGACCATTCTTAGAATAGGCTCGGTGAAAAAGGCAAACGTCAGCGTGAAAACTCCGCCGACAACGAGGTTCAGAAGAACGGAAATTCTGCGGGTTTTGACCGCACTGGTGCTCTGCCCTGCTCCGACACAGCGCGACATCATCGCGGCAGCACCGACAGATACGACCGCCATGGCATTATTTGCTATATTCAGATATGCGCCTGAAGCTCCGACTGCCCCGACCGCATTGTCACCGACCGACGATACCATCGCGGTATCTATAACCCCGACCAGTGTAACGAGAAACTGTTCGAAGAAAATCGGCCAGAACAGCGACATAAGCGTTTGTTTCTTTTTATTTGATATCATTGTTTAACTCCTGCAAAAATCCCACGAATTATAACACATTGCAGGCAAAAATGAAAGTGTTTTTTTCATTTTTTGTGAAATCAAACCGAGGGCGTGTAGCCGGGGGAC
>DCGL01000044.1:19432-19630 GCA_002314565.1 Clostridiales bacterium UBA1779 | reverse complement strand
TGCTCGGTAGAAATGAATGAACAGAGTGTCAAGTACAATCCGAAAGGCGGGAAGTCAGCTACAAAAGTGTCAAAGGAACCATGGATAGACACGAACACAATGTGCAGTTGGGTCAGAGAGTACCGTAATGCGTATGGTTGCTGCGTTACCCTCTTAAAAAAGTAACCAATCCACAAAATCTTTTTGAGATTTCTCCTA
>DCGL01000044.1:0-19420 GCA_002314565.1 Clostridiales bacterium UBA1779 | reverse complement strand
CTCCTACAAAAACTTGACACCGACCTCGATGACGGGCACCTTCCACCGCACACCTTCCATTGTATAATTATCATGGATGCTAACCGCATTTATACATAATCGATATAAGACTGAAAAAGCGGAATCAAAGTCAATAGTCCGTGATCGACTGGCTGACCGAAGTGCAGCTGTCGGTTAAATAATCAGTTTATATGTAAAAAAGGCCCCAATGGTCGACTTTTGATATGTCTACTTAACGTATACCATATCAAATTGCCGGCCTTCGGGTTTTTTTATTATGAAATGGTGATCATTTTCGAAAATCAAGAAAAACATCTTGCATATTATTGCTATGTGGTATATAATATATTTACTAAAAATGGATATTGTACCACTTTTATTAATCACGTGAGGTTTTCATGGAATTCAGTAGAAACAAATACCTTGACAGAATCAGAGCAAGAAAAAACAATGGGTTAATAAAAATCATTATCGGCATAAGACGTGCAGGGAAATCATACTTGTTAAATGAGATTTTTTATAATGATCTTGTAAAGAGCGGAATTGAAAAGAAGAATATAATCAGATTTGCCTTTGATTCGGATGAGGATATTGACAAACTATACGAATTCTGTCCTGAAGAGCCAATCGTGATTATTGATGAAAATAAAAAGAAAAAAATCAATTCCAAAAAGTTCCGCGCATATATTTCTTCTGTAACAAGTGAAGAAGGGGACTATTACCTGCTATTGGATGAAGTACAGCTTCTTGATAACTTCGAAGCGGTGTTAAATGGTTATGTAAGGCACCGCAATCTTGATATATACGTTACCGGAAGTAATTCAAAATTCTTATCAAAAGATGTTATTACAGAATTCAAAGCGCGCGGTGATGAAATACATATTTTTCCGTTGACTTTTTCAGAATACGCGGAAGCCTTTGAATTACCAAGGGATAAATTGTGGAACGAATATGTTGTGTTCGGGGGAATACCGCAAATTGCGCTTATGCAGACGGATGAGCAGAAAACCCAATATTTACATAATCTATGTCAGAATCTTTATCTTAGTGATATTGTCGAAAGATATAATCTGAAAACGGATGAAGATATTTCCGAGGTTTTGGATATTATCGCTTCGGGAATCGGTTCGCTGGTAAATCCTCCCAAACTGTCAAATACTTTTTCAAGTGTAAAAAGCAAAGACTTGTCAAACCTTACTATTTCAAGATACATTGAATATTTGTCAGATTCATTTTTGATTTCAAAAACATTGAGATATGACGTTAAGGGAAAAAAATACATAAATACTCCGTTCAAGTTGTATTTTGAAGATATAGGAGTCAGAAACGCGAGAATAAACTTCAGACAGGTTGAAGAAACTCATATTATGGAGAACATTATTTTTAATGAATTGCGTTTCCGTGGATATAATGTTGACGTTGGTGTTGTTGAAATCAGAGAGCGGGAATATGAGAACGGTGAAATAATCAGCAGAAGGAAACAGCTCGAAGTTGATTTTGTTGCAACTCTCGGAAGTCGGAAATATTATATCCAATCTGCGTTGCATATGGATACGAAGGAAAAAATCGAGCAGGAAACCAAATCTTTGAAAAATATAGACGATTCCTTCAAAAAGATTATTGTTGTCAGGGATGCAATTAAACCTCGGCAGGATGAAAACGGTTTCGTGCTTATGAGTGTTTGGGATTTTCTGACAAATTATGATAGTCTGAATTTCTGAGACTCTGATAATCCGCAGAAGAGACTTGAAAATGACGGCGTTGAAGTCGATAATTACAAGGTTGATTTAAAGAAGTATCAATGGAAGACGGATACTGAATGAGCGCAGTCGCGAAATCGTTCATTTTTTAAAGCCGGCTGTATCAAAATGTCAGTTAAAAAAACGGGAAATTCCCAAAAAAACACTTGACTCTCCCCTTAGGGTATAGGATATAATGTCGTCAATGACGAAAAGGAGGAACTGAATATGCTCAAAATCGGGGAGTTTTCCAAGTTATCTCACACCACGGTGAAAGCTTTGAGGTTTTATGAAAAAGAAGGCCTTTTGAATCCTGCGTCCGTTGACGAACGGACCGGGTTTCGTTATTACGAAAAAGCACAGCTTGATACTGCGGCAAAGATTAAATCATTAAGACAACTTGGTTTGACCATTAATGAAATCAAAAGCATTTTTTGCGGAGAAAATCTGAAAACCGTATTATCACTCAAGGGAGAAAATCTCAGAAAACTGATGCAAATGACAGAACTTCAGCTTTCCGTCATAAATTATATTATGGAGGAAAAAGCATTGAATTACCCGAAAGCATTATCCGAAGGAGCGATTGTTTCGCATTGCCTTCATATAATCGGTCTCGGGGAGGCACGCCTTTGCGAACTGTTGGAAGAAAAGTATAAGGAGCGCATTGACCTCTCATTTGACATCAACGCCGATAACGGCGAGGTCAGACTGAAAATTTCAGCAAAAGCACAAACTGAGGCGGAAGCCGAAAAAATCTGTGCGGAAATCATCGCAGAGATAAAAACAACTGATGCCGGGAACGGCAAACTGATAGACCGTTTCATTTATGGAACTGATGTCGGAACAATAGAAAACGCACTTATTCTTGCACTTAGGAACAAGGGCATGACGCTCGGACTGGCTGAGTCTTGTACAGGAGGTCTTTTGGCGAAGAGAATAACAGATATCCCCGGCGCGTCAGATGTGTTTCTCGGAGGTTGTGTAACGTATGCGAATAGCGCAAAAGAGAATTTGCTTGGAGTCAAGCACGAAACGCTTATGAAGTACGGCGCAGTGTCCGAACCTGTTGCAAGACAGATGGCGCAGGGAGTGGTCAAAGCACTCGGTGCGGATGTTGGCCTTGCGGTTACGGGAATTGCTGTTAATGATGATGGAATGGATGAAAAGACAGTCGGAACTGTATATATTGCAATGGCAACTAAGGATCAATATTTCACGCCGCTCGTAAGAAAACTCTCGATGAGAGATTTTATCAGCGGTGCCGCGCCTACTAAACTGTATGCCATGGCACTTGGGGTAATAAAAAACGATTTCAGTTGGTGACGGAGTATCATATGACAGGCTGAAAGTCTGAACAATCCGGCGGTGCTAAGGCATCGCCGGATTGTTGCGGACTGGTATGGAATTTAATAAGAGGGTAAAACTTGGTATCATGTGCAATAGATAAAAAGGATATCACGATGGGGAAAGTCAAATGCTCGGTAGAAATGAATGAACAGACTGCCAAGCACATTCGAAACCGCAGTTTATTTTTTACCGTGAAATGCCGGTTCGGCGAGTATCGAATCGCGGTATTCAGACGGAGAACATCCGTTTATTTTTTTGAAATCTCTTGAGAAATACGAATAATTGCCGTATCCGGACATAAAAGCAATTTCGCACAGAGGGTACATATCCGAATAAATCAGATTCTTGGCGTAATCCATTCTGGCTGTCCGGATTATTTCTATCGGCGACGGAAGTCTGTTTTCTTTTAGCACACGCCTCAGATATACTTCACTGACACCGCAGTAGCTTGCAATAAGTTCAACGCTCAGATTTCTGTCTGTAAATCGGTTGGAAATAAAATCCTGTGCGTTTTCTATGAGTTCGTTCTTTTTTCTGTTATTGAAACGCGCGAGCGATTCGTTTTCCATACTCCATATTATGTGGTACAGTCTGGACATGATTTCGGCAATATTGGCCTGACAGTCACGGCTCCATAATTCTGAAGCAATGCGAAAATCTTCGGCATAGGAGGCGCGGTGTCCCGAATTGAAAACAAACGGTGCCGCGACGGTTTCCGGAATCACCCTGAAGTTTATCGCGTAGCATCTGCCGATCTGAAGTGTTTCGACACGGTAATTGGAGCCCTGCGGCAGATATATGATGTCACCTGCATGTACTTCAAGCACCGTTCCGTCATCGAAACAGTATTTTTTAGTTCCTTCCATATTCAGTGCAAATCCGTGCGCCTTGCGGTTTTTGTGCACGTTTCTGCCTTTTCCGGCAGGCACAAGAATTGCCAGAGTCACTTGGGATATCGAGTCAAACGACAGTGTCTTGATTTTCATGTTTGCCCCCGTGTGAAATATCGTTGCGATATTATAACATTTAGTTTCGGAATAGTCAACTTGTTTCGCGCATGATATTTACAATCGAAGTTCCGAAGTATATAATACTTCATAAATAAATGCATTCAGACGGTGATTTACCGTATTTATTGCGTTTTTCAGATAAGAATTTCGGAAAGGACGTTTACCATGAAAAAAAGAACGGTTTCGTTAATTACATTAATTCTGGCATTGTTTTGCCTGATTTCCTGCGCGGATAACAGTAATCCTCCTGAAGAAACCACGGTAGTTACCTCTGCCGCAACCGAAACTTCCGAGGTAACGACGGCTGCTCCGTATGACGGACTTCCCGATGACCTGGATTTTGCTTCAGAGACGGTTTATATCGTCGTTGCAAACTATAACAATGCGTATTATAACGATCTGTATGCGGCAGAACAGACCGGCGACCAATTCAACGATTCAATATACAAGACCATTAGTCAGGTGCAGGATCGCCTTAACGTAAAGCTGGATTACAGAAATGAGAGCTTTGTCTGGTCGGGTCTCAATGCTTTTACGTCTAAAATTGAGGCGAGCATTCTGGCAAATGATGATAAAATGGACCTTATTATCGGAGCATCAAGCTTTACCGGTTCGTTATCAAAGGGCGGATTGTTTGAGAATCTGACAAAAAACAAGTACGTTGACCTTACTCGTTCATACTACAATCAGAGTGTTTCCGACAGCATCGTAGGAAATTACGTGCCTTTTGCCTGCGGAGATTTCTCAATCGGAAATCTTAAAAACGCCTACGCAATATTCGGCAACAGCGATATTTATGCGTCGCTTGGCAGAACCGAAAACGTCTATCAGGCGGTTTGGGACGGAACGTGGACTATTGAGAGCCTGAGTACGATGATCGCCGACGTATATGCGGATCTTGACGGCTCCGCTACAGCCAATGAGAACGACAGGTACGGACTTACGTTCGGAGATTTCAATAAGTACGTCGGTTTCTTCCACTCATGCGGTAACCTTATGCTGACAAAAAACGACGGTGATTTCAGTTTTTCAATGGAAGACGAAAGAGCAGTGGATACAATGTCAGTTCTTCGCAGCCTGATTTGTGACAATCCCAATGCCCTGAGACAGACAAAGACAAATAAAGCTGACGGTGTGACAATGATTGATTCTGGTGACGGCAATTGCGCCAGCAAGCAGTTCCTGGACGGCAATGCTTTGCTTTCCTGCAGTCTCATCTGCGATGCTAAGAAAATCTGTTCGGATATTACCTTCCCGTATTTCCTCCTTCCTTACCCGAAACTTAACGAAAATCAGGAAAACTATAGGATTTCGCTCCAGAGATGCTGTTATGCCCTGATTCCCACGTCCGCGGCAAGTTCGGATAGATCCGGTGCGGTTCTCGAGGCACTGGCAAGCGAGTACAGCCGTGAAGTTTTACCGATTTACTGTGAGGTATACCTGAAGGCCAGATACTCAATCGATTCGGACGTTGCACGCGTATTTGATCTGATAAATCAAAGCATAGTATTCGATGCCGGTCTGATTTATTCGGACGCTCTGAATACTCCGTCAACCACCATCCGTACATATATAACCTCGGCAAATGTCTCAGGCTGGACTTCGAGCGTTACGGCTCTGAAGCGCCCGATTAACAAATCCATGAATGAACTTACCGACTTTGTAAAATCTCTCGAATAACCATACAGGCATATTAAATACAATTTTTAACAGAATTAAGAGGATGTGCTATGAACGGAGATTCATATGTTCATTTTGCAGATAAAGAATATATTCTGAATAAATACCACGATACGTCAAAGCCGTTTAACGGGTTCGGCAGATTTATCCGCCGCGATGCATTATTCGATCCTGCATCAGGAATGGAGCCGGAGTCCTTATATAAGCTGGTTGAGCAAAACGATATTGCAGCCGGGGGAGCTCCTCATTCTCTGCGCAAGGCGAGAGCCATTTATACGTTGCTGGAAAACACACGCATCTGCTGCGATTCACGTGACCGCTTTCCGGCAATAAACATTGTTGACAGGCCTCTCAAAAAATGCATCGTAGATAAGTGGAAAAAAGAAGTATTTCAGCAGATTATCCCCGAAACCGGCAAGCTGCGCACGCAGCTTGAAAATGACGGCATAGTGACAATCTGGCCGGATTACGACCACAGCGTACCGGTGTGGGAAAGGGTATTCCGGCGTGGCTTCACGGGCCTATACGCCGATGCAAAAGCAGCGATGGATACGCTTGAATCAAGGCGCCCGCTGACGCCTGAGGAATCGGCTTTTTACGAATCTGTATTTATCAGCTGCAGGGCTTTTCTGCTGCTTTGCGCAAGGCTGGAAAAGCTTGCGTCGGATACCCCGGGGGCCAGGCGTATGGCTGCGGCTCTGGGAGCACTGCAGCATAGAGGAGCCCAAACCGTTTACGAGGCACTGCTACAGATATATCTGTACTTTATGGTAAGCGAGCACGTGGACAATCTGCAGGTCAGGTCTCTGGGCAATCTTGATGCGGAGCTGTATCCGTTTTATCTGTCCGATCTTTCCAAAGGTGTGACCGAAGATGAGATTCGAACCGACCTTGCATACTTTTTCATGCAGTTTACTGCCATCGGCAACTACTGGAATCAGCCTTTTTACCTCGGGGGAAACGATGCCGAAGAGAAAAGCCTTATAAATCCGCTGTCATATATTATTTTGGACGTATATGACCGGATGGGCATCTATAACCCGAAAATCCAGATAAAAACAAACGAAAATACTCCGAAGGAGTTTGTACTTAAGGCTCTGGATATGATCAGACGCGGACACAGCTGCATTGTGTTTGTTTCCGATTCAACAGTCCGAAGTGCTCTTGAAAAAGCCGGAGCAACCCCGGAAGAGGCGCGAACCTGTCACATCAAGGGCTGCTATGAGTACTCGGTTGATGGCAGTCTTGACACGGGTATGAATTACGTAAACCTTTTAAAACCGCTTGAATACTGCATGCACGGCGGCAATGACGGCATCACCGGCAAAGCGGCAGGCCTGACTTGTCCGCTTGAATATGACAGCTTTGATGCGTTTTTTGCCGAATACAAACGTCAGCTTGCGCATTTGTGTGACACGGCTATTGAGGTTGTAAACAGCTTTGAGAATTATTTCGATAATATCAATCCGCAGCCGCTTTTGTCATCGACCTTCCCCTCCTGCATCGAGCAGGGCAGAGATGCCTTCGGAGGAGGTGCTTTATATAACGACTCGAGTATGAGCTTCGGATTTATTGCCAATCTCAGCGACTCTCTGACACAGATTAAAAGACTTGTATTTGACGAGAAAAAATATACCTTGCAGCAGCTGCGCGGAATTCTTGACAGCGATTTCGCAGGAAATGAAAAGCTGCGTATGTCTCTGTTGCATAATCCGGAGAAATACGGCAACAACCGTGAGATTCCTGACGCTTTTGCGCGAGATATTACCTCGTTCATTTCCGGATATATCTGTGGGAAGCACAATGCCGCCCGACGCGGCGGACGCTGGAACTGCGGCTTCCACATTGCAAGAATGGTTTATATACAGGCTCCGCTGACCGCATCAACTCCTGACGGCAGGCTGCGCGGAGAGGAGCTCTCAAAGAACGTTTCGGCATCCATGGGTCAGAACCGCGAGGGAATTACCGCCGCAATACTCTCCTCCACCAAGATAGACGCTTCCGCTTTCTGCGGAGACGCGGCTCTGGATGCGGGACTTTTGCCTTCGGCAGTGCGCGGGCAGGACGGACTTGAAGCGATGTACGGATTGCTTATGACGTTTATCGGACGCGGAGGACAGGCAATACAATTTAACGTCTTTGATGCGGATACGCTCCGTGCGGCTCAGGCAAATCCCGAACAGTACCGCGATCTGCAGATTCGCGTAAGCGGCTGGAACGTTTTGTTTAACAATATAAAAAAAGAAGAACAGGACGGATTTATCCGACAGGCAGAGGCGCTTGTCTGAGGTTTTGTCCTGTCCGGAAAAAGAGAAATTCAAATGGAAGGCGTCATTTTTTCGGTTAAGCGTTTTGCCGTGCACGACGGTGACGGAATACGTACAACGGTCTTTTTCAAGGGCTGTCCGCTCCGCTGCGCCTGGTGCCACAATCCGGAAGGCCTTTTGAAAGCAAATCAACTTGCTTTTATGCCGGATAAATGCATTAGCTGCGGTGAATGTGCAGCGGCATGCCCGGTTTCGGCTCATATAATCGACAGCGAAAAGCAGACGCACGTCTTAAACCGCGATGCCTGCATCCTCTGCGGAAAATGTGCAAAGGTCTGTCTCGGAGATGCGCTGACATATTACGGCGAACGGGTGTCTGTCGAAAAGCTTTTGCCGCGTCTGCTTGAGGACCGCGAGTTTTTCGCGAGCTCGGGCGGGGGCGTGACTCTGTCCGGCGGAGAATGTCTTGAGCAGTACGCTTTCTGCAGTGAGTTGCTTGCCGCACTGAAAGAGGAAAACATAAATACTGCGATTGATACGTGCGGATTTGTACCGCGGGAAGCGCTTGACGCCGTACTTCCTTATACGGATACGTTTTTGTACGATATCAAGGCCTTTCATAAGGACGTGCATATCCGCTGCACCTCGCAGAGCAACCGATTGATTCTGGAAAATCTGAAATATCTGGACAGTGTCGGTGCTGCTGTTGAGATACGCATGCCGTTTGTGCCCGGATATAACGACGGGGAAGTCGGTCCGATTGCTGAATTTCTATCAGGCTTCAGCTGTATTACAAAGCTTCGCGTGCTGCCGTATCACAGGTACGCCTTATCGAAATACGAGTCGCTGGCGATGCCGGCCAATCTTCCGGAAGTAATACCTTCAAAAGAGCAGATTGCACAGGCGGAAGCGTGTTTCAGAAGTTACGGACTTACGGTCGTGTAATCGCAAAGGGATAGGTAAAAGAGATAATTATTAATGCCATATGAAATGGATTTGCACATGCCTGTTAGCATTTTCATTTTGTTGTTCATAAATTCATCTTTCTTGTTGATGCCCAAAAAGGAGTCTGACAACGCACGATTTACTGTTGAATAAGCAAAAATCGGTCCCGCACTGAGCGTGGCCGATTTTTGTGAAGTTGAAATACTATTATGCCTTAACCCTTAATACCACCTTGCCGATGTTTTCTCCTCTTTCAAGCACTGCGTGAGCGGCAGTTGCCTGTTCAATGGGGAAAACTTTGTAAACTGACGGCTTCATTTCTCCTGCTTCGATTTTCGGGAAAACGTCACGGACAAGTGAGGCAAGAAGCTCTGCTTTTTCCGCGGATGAACGCTTGCGCAGCATGCTTCCGACCAGATGCAGGCCTTTTGTAAGAAGAGGGCGCAGCTGGACTTCGGTAGTGATGCCCGCAAGTGTGGAAATTACCACCCAATAGCCTCCGTCTGCCATATAGGGCAGGGCTTTGCCGAGCATTTCGCCCGACAGGCAGTCCATCGCCACCGAGACCGGGTGACCGGCTTTTTCTTCTTCGGCAAGTACCGATGCAACGTCCGTCGTACTTGAATTGATAACAACGTCCGCGCCGAGCGGCTTTATTTTTTCGGCAATTTCGTCTGAAAGGACGGAGGTCAAAACTCTCGCCCCGAAGGCTTTGGCCATGGGGATTGCAACCGAGGCAAGGCCGGAGGCTCCTGCGGGGACAAAGGCTGTCTGGCCGTGCTTCAGATGGCCTTCCCAGAACAGATTGAGGTAAGAAGTGGCATAGGCTTCGGGTATGGTTGCGGCCTCTTCAAAGCTCAGATTCTTCGGCATGGGCATTACCATTCCGTAGGGTGCGCATACGTATTCGGCGTATCCTCCGCCGCCGAGCAGAGCGCAAACCCTGTCACCGACACGGAAACCGGACTTTTCTGCGGCTTCTTTGCCCATATCTGAAACGGTACCGGCAACCTCAAGGCCCATCCATTCAGGCCAGCCTTTCGGTGACGGATAGGTGCCTTTTCTTTGCAGAAGGTCGGCGCGGTTGAGCGCGGCGGCATATATTTCAATCAATATTTCATCGGACTTGGGGGTGGGCTTTTCGACCTCAGTCCATAGAAGTTCACGGCTTTCTTTATCTATCAAAACGGCTTTCATTTGAAAACTCCTTTCATTTCCGGCATTAAAACCGGCAACCGGTGTTAAACTCACAATGTCTGTAACGTTCTTTCGTTATCCGTCAAGCTTCCCCCAGTCAAACACCGTTCCGATGGGGAATTTCGGATCGTTTGCAAGCTCTGCGTAGATTTCGCCGCAATCGCGGGGGCTTACCACACGTGAACGGATTTTTGAAACGTTGATTTTGTCCCTTGCAAGCAGATCGAGAATACAGCGGCAGTCATCCTGATGCGTCCAGTGGCCGGGATAGGATTCGACCTTCGGACGTACCATATTGTGCGCGCCGATAAGTGTGACTCCCGGTTTGTGTACTTCTCTGTAATAATCTACGGCAGTGTCTGAAATACGTGTGCAGCCGAGAAGGGAAATACGCCCCATCCACGATGCACATTCAAGCGCCTGCTTCATTGCGGCACTGATTCCCGTGACCTCAACGGTTGCGTTGACGCCCTTCCCGCGTGTCAGTTCTTTGACCTTTGAAACGAAATCCGGTTCCGTAGGATCAAGAGCATAATCTGCACCGAGTGACAGCGCAAGCTCGCGGCGACAGGGATTGGGGTCCGCAGTAATTACAGGATTTGCCCCCGACAGGCGCAGAAACTGTACAGAGAAGATTCCGAGCAGGCCAAGTCCCATAACCATAGCGGACTCGCCAAGCTCGACAGAGAGCTTTCTGACCCCGCCAAGACCCATAGAGGCGATAATAACGAAGGCCGCATCCGGAGAATTAACAGCTTCGTTGTCTACAAGGGTGACCGCGCTTTCGTCTCTTACGCTGTAGCTGGCGTGCGTGCCATGGTATACAAGAACACGGTCGCCCTTCTTTACGGTTTTTACCTCAGGTCCGGCTTCTTCAATATATCCGATGCCGCAATAGCCATCGGCTATGGGAAATCCGCGCTTTGCGGACACCGTGTTCGGCATTCCGAGAAGAGAGGCCTTCTCGGTACCGCCGCTGACGACTGTGTATTCGGTTTTAACAAGCACTTGCGTCGGCTTCAGTGCGGGTATTTCGTGCTCGTGAAGCTCGGCAACGCCCGGTTTTACAAAATCTATCTGTGTTTTCTTCATAATAACGTCCACCTCAAATCAACTTCTTGTATTTCTGAACGATGTCAGCGGCTGTTGCAAGGTCAAGCTGTGCCGGAAGATTATTTATGCCGTACCCGTCAACGCAGAACATCATAAAACCGCCGAGAAGCGGGTTTATAAGGCGGGTGATTCTTCCGCATTCGCCCTGCAGGTGATATGAAACCTTGCATTTTACCTCTTTTTTCAGCATGATCATAGCGCGCATACCTTCAATCGCATCCTCTTCGCATTTTGCGACTGTCACGATCTTCAGAATGTCCGGCTTGCGCTTTTCAACGTATTTGGCAAGGGCTACAACCTCCTCGGCATTCATGACGACCGCGGGGTGATTGCTGAGCAGAACCTCGCAGCCAATGGCATGCATCTCCTCGATGAAAGCCGTCTGCTTAGCAATGGTTTCGTCGTCAGTGACAAGCTCCTTCATTCCTTCCTTGACAAACGGAAGCGTTTTGTCGCCGTAAAAAGCAGATTTGGATTTCTTATCAAACGAATATCCCTGAATGTCCACCGCAGCAACGCCTGCGTTGGCGGCAATTCTGAGAAGGCCGATCCGTTCTTCCTCCGTCACACCGGGAATGGATGAATAATCGTAATTTTTCGAGTAGTTGAGAGCGAGAATGGGGAGTCTTGTCGACTTAACAATCGAGCGTATGCTTTCCTCATTTCTGTCCTCGGGCACAAGGGTTGAAAGATGGAGGTCAATAACAGTGGCCCCTTTCAGCTCACAGTTTTTTATCGAGAAAATCGCCTCTTTTGCGGTTTTCTCACGTACAACTCCTGCAATGGCAGGCAGGGCAACTTCGGAAAATTTCATATCATCACCTCCGGTAATGATAAAAGTGTATAACAAATGCAGCCATCGGTCAATGGCATAATCGCTATTTTTGTCATTTTCGATACAAAAATATTGACACTTTTTCGAAGCATTGCTATAATAAGATTTATGGAGATGATAAAAATGAAAATTGAAGATATCCGTATTCTGAAAGTGCGCTCGGCAAACAGAATTCATTCACAGCCCGGTGTGACAAAGAGCAGAAAAAACAGGCCCTGCTGGGGACTGATGATAAAAAGACAGGGAATTACGGAATATTCGTGTGCGAACGGTGATACTGTAATATCCGATAAGAATCATCTGTGCCTTTTGCCCTGTGGGTCGTCATACTCATTTAAAACGACGGCAGGCGGATGCTATGGCATAGAATTTGAAGCGAATATGACAAATGATAGTCCGGTTTCCTTTGCCGTTGCCGACAGTGAAGAAGCGTTCAGACTTTTTCTGAAGCTTGAGCGTGTTCTGCTCGAAAAAGAGAGCGATTCGCAATTAAAGGCAATAGTGTATCTGTATCAGATCCTGATGACCCTGCTCGAAAAGAACAAAAGATACGAAATAACCAGCAAGGAAAAGCTGATAAGCAAAGCTGTCGAAGAACTTCGCGGCAATTACACGGCTCCATCGATGAGCATAAAAAAGCTCGCCGCAACTGCCGGAATCAGCGAAGCTTATTTCCGAAGAATCTATTCTGAAATATACGGAATGACTCCCATGCAGGCGCTGATGGAATTGCGTATGAAGAAGGCTGTCGAACTACTGCGTTCGGATTACAGTTCCATCGAATCTGTCGCCGAAGCTGTAGGCTACCGGAGCATTTACAATTTTTCGAAGATGTTCAAAAAATACTACGGGGTTTCCCCGAGTGAGTTTAAAGAGTGAAGTCCCGCTTGCTTCCCCACGCGGTATCCCTTGCCTTACCCACGCGGTATTATATGTACCGTAAAATAGAATCTGTCCCCCCCGGTAAAACATACGGATGATGCTTTACCGCCTTGAAAAATGAAAACCAATCCGTTAAATCAAATTGACTGTTAGTTTATAAAAAATGAAAATTTTGCTTGTTGCCGTAAACGGCTCTTATTCACATACAAATCTTGCAATCAGGTGCCTGCGCGAACCACTCGAAAAAGCCGGCTTTGAAGTCGTGCTGCTGGAGAGAAATCTGCGCGACAGAACCGCGCATATTCTGCAGGACATACTTGCAATCAAGGCCGACGTCGTGGGCTTTTCCACGTATATCTGGAATTGCGACGTCATGTACGCACTCGCTTCTGACCTCAAACATATAGCTCCCGGAACGAAAATTGTTTTCGGCGGGCCCGAGGTTTCCTATGAGACGGAACGTTTTGACTCCTTTTCTTTCATAGATGCAATAATCTGCGGCGAGGGCGAAAAGGCGATGGTTGATTTGTGCCTTGCAATTGAAAATGGACAGCCATACGGGCGGATAATCAATGCCGTTCCTTATGCCGAAGCCATGCAGGATACGGGAATTCATTACCGGTGCGAGGATTACCCCGCAGGGAGTATGCTTTATTACGAAAGCTCGCGCGGCTGCCCGTATTGCTGCGCCTACTGCCTGTCATCCGCCACTCAGGGCGTAAGATACAAGTCACTTGAACAGCTTGAGGCCGATTTGCTGGAGTTTGAAAAGCTGCCTGATAACATAAAAATCATAAAATTCGTTGACCGGACCTTTAATTTCCCCGTGGAGCGCGCAAACAGGATCTGGTCCTTGCTGCTTGAAGACAGATTCACGCGCAATTATCATTTCGAGGTCTGCGCGTCGCTGCTCAACGAAGAAAGCTTTCGTATACTTGAAAAGTTCCCGAAGGGCAAAATTCAGCTGGAGTTCGGGCTTCAGAGCACGAACCCCGAAACGCTGAAGGCAGTTTCGAGACATATAAATCCTGGCGAAACACTTCGTGCCGTCGGCAGAATAAAAAGCTTCGGGAATATTCACGTGCACCTTGACCTGATAGCGGGGCTCCCTTATGAGAGCTATGAAAGATTTTCGCAGTCTTTCAATGAAGCTTTCCCCGTCTGCGATATGCTGCAGCTTGGCTTTTTGAAGCTTCTGCCCGGGACGGCTCTGCGGCGGGATGCCGAAAAATACGGCATCGTTTATTCGGATAAGGTCCCGTACAACGTTCTGTGCACCAAGTGGCTGAGCTTTGAGGAAATAACAAAACTTTCAGATATAGACGAGCTTATGGAAAGACTCTGCGAGAGCGGGCATTTCCGCGAAACGCTGCAAACCGTTTTCGCATACACATCGGATTATTTCGGATTTTTTGAGGGTCTTTCGAAGTATGTAAAGCTCAATGACGGCAGAAGACTGCAGAAAATATCGCAGCCGGACGTTTTTAAACTCCTTTACGGATATATTTTGCAAAAGTATACGGAAATCTCACAGGCAGCGCTTGAAGGTGCCATACACAGCGACTTCCTGGCCTGCGAAACACGAAAAAGCGGACTGAGACTGTAAAAACAAAAAAGGCTGTTATAATCGGCATATTCATTTACTCTTGATTCAATTTCCGGGGAATGCGTAACGTTAAATGCGGGCATTTGAACTACATCGTTGACCGTCTCGGCGGGGACCTGTCTGCTTATAAGAACAGCGAAAGCAGAATCTATTTTTTAAGATAAATATCATTCTTTCATATGGATGTTAATAGAAAAACTATTGTAAAAAAAAGAGAGTGTGTGGTATAATATATTAATGATTATTATGGAAGGGAGGCCCAATAATGCAATATACTTTGATGCACCGCAATGTATCTGTAATTGATTTGGAGATTGACGAGTATTCCAATATCACGGCGCTCGGAACTCTTTATTCCGCAGAGCATCTTCCAATAGGAACGTTTCACAAAAATATCGTCGATCGAAAAATGCTTAATGCGTGGTGGACAAAGCGGTCCATTCCGGCAAGCCGTCAGGGACTTCGTGAAGCGCTGGACACACTTAATCTGTCATCTTCGCAAGAACTGATCCGCAAGTGCTTTGGTTTGAGCCTTTCCGACCAGTACTGGGTATCTCCGACGGATACACCGTTGCATTGGGAAGAAATTAATTTCTTTGAAAATTCCTTTTCGGAAGACATCGGAAACATCCTGTTCGGCAAGGGCGGAAGCGCCGAGAGTACAAGTCTCGTTTCTCCGGACAATACCGCCGATGGGAATTTGAAAAAGAAATGGAAAATATCAGACGGAAAACGCATTCTGATAAAAAGCTCCAGTGCGCCATACCATCAGGAAACCTACAATGAAGTGATTGCTTCCATCATTGCCGGACGCCTGGGTATCAGCCACGTCACATATCAAATGATGACAGAGCATGGGGAAGAATGCTGCGTATGTGAGGATTTCATCACAAAGGAAACCGAGTTGGTTTCGGCAGCTCAGGTGATGCGCTCCGGCAAAAAAAGAAGTAATCAATCCGAATATGAGTTTTATATCGAATGCTGTGAGAATCTCGGTGTTTCAGATATCAGAGAAGAGATGGAAAACATGCTTGTGTTGGACTATCTGATTGCCAACACCGACAGGCATCTGAACAATTTCGGGCTGATTCGGGACGCACGGACTTTGAAGTGGGTTGGTGCCGCACCGATTTTCGATTGTGGAAACTCTCTTTGGTTTAACCTTCAATCTTCGGAAATTAAACCTGAAGATGACAGCGAATTAAAAACCCCGCTTTGGAAGAAGAACCCAACATACAATTTGAAACTGGTGACTGACCTTTCACGGTTTGATCTTTCGGTGCTTGACGGCGTTGAAGACGAGATCCGGGTTTTACTGGAAACATCTCAACACATCAAGGAACCAAGAATCGGTACGTTGTGTTCTGCTGTTCGCACACGAATTGAACTGTTGAACGAAATTGCGGAAGAACAAACAAAATGCCCGATTAAATAATCGTATTATTCTCAACGCAGAAGCTGTGCCGAAAGGTATGGCTTCTTAGTAATCTTAGACCGATGATGGGATTCTTATTAATATCCTACCTGTTCCCAGCACTCAAACGGAGCTGCAAGCTCTTCGCTTACATAAACCTGAGTTTTCATAAGCTGAAGCATTGAGCTTGGGATGAGCGGAGATACCGGTCCGTGAAGCACAAGACGTGAAGTCATACGCTGCCATGACGAGAAGGTGTTGTTTGTAAGAAGTGCATATGAGGCACGCAGTTCCCGCTATAAAGCAGGCACCGCAGAGATAATTATTGATGAAGGCCAAAAGATGCTTGAAGCATTGAAGCGTAATAACGTCTGACGCCGGACAAATCCGTGCTGAAAAAAGCTGGAAAACAATGCTCTGTTGTTGTATAATATCAGCATGTTGAAGAAAGGGATACGAAGATATGGAATGGTTAACTGCAATCAGGAATTCTATTGAATATATGGAAAAACACCTGTCTGAAGACATCAGTGCGCAGGATGTCGCCGAACACGTGTATATTTCCCCGTATTTTTTTCAGAAGGGTTTTATTGTGGTAACCGGAATGTCTGTTTCGGAATATCTGAAGGGACGGCGCTTGTATAATGCGGCTCTTGCGCTGGTAAAAACGGATAAGACAGTATTGGAAATTGCCCTTGAAGCCTGCTATGATACTCCTGAGAGCTTTACAAAGGCATTCACCCGTTTTCATGGTGTAACTCCGTCTGCCGTTCGGGCAGGAGAGACATATCGCACCTTCCTTCCGCTGAATATTCAAATCAACATACAGGGGGGATATCAGATGGATGTCAAAATTACAAAAATGTTCGGGCTGAAGCTGATCGGCTTTGAAAGGGAGTTTTCCATGGAAAATTCCTACACGGAAATACCAAAGTACTGGGATGAAATCTGCGAAAAATATGCAAATAACGTTTATGCGGGCAACCCGCCGGCAAACGCCTGTGAAAAAGCCTTGATGGATAACTGCATCGGCGAGTATGCCGTTTGTATTGACGATATCGGCTGCAACCGCTTCCGTTATCTGGTTGCCGGCAGATATGCAGGCGGTGAGGTTCCGGAGGGGATGACTCTTTATGAGTTCCCGGCCGGTGAATGGGCTGTGTTTAACTGCATAGGTCCTCTTCCCGAAGCGCTCCAGTCGGTTAATACTCGTATATTCAAGGAATGGCTTCCCGGAAATCCGGAATACGAGCTTGCCGGAAACGCTACAGTAGAATGGTATGACTGCGTGAACGGGGAAAAGACGGACCCTGATTACCACAGTGCAATCTGGATTCCTGTGAAGCATAAATAAATCGTTATATGATTTAAAAACGGCGGTGCCGTAAAGCTTTGACTTTGCCGGCACCGCCGTTTTTATTGCGATTTATTTTGCCTTCTGCTGTAAATAAGATTTCAAAAATGTGAAAAAATCACTTGCACATTCATTTTCACTTGAATCGCTCAGGCTTACAATGATGTCACGGCTGCAAGCCGTATCGCTTATTGGTAAAAGCTTGACTTTTTTGTTCTGCAGCTTTCCCCAGCTGAACTCCGGCCAGAAACCGACGCCCAATTGGGCGGCAATCATGTTTTGAACAGCTGCCGGGTTATCACTTTCAAAGACGTATTTCGGCTTGATTTCCGCATGACGGCAGAACTTATCGCAGATATATCTGAATTGCCTGGAGCCCATCAGGCTGATAAAATCCTCATTTTCAGCCTCCTTCAGTGAAATAGCATTAACATCGGCATATTTGTCGCTGTTCGGAACCGCCAGAAATATCTTTTCCGGGCAGACAAAGCAGCGATTGCTGTTTTTATCATCCTGCTGGTAAAACAGCTTTGTAGTGATCTCAATATCGTATTGCTCTTCTTCCGAATTCTGAAGGAGCTTGATAATAACGTCATTGTGCTTTGCCTTGTACTCGATAATGGCATTTGTAATCAGAGTTGATGCGGCAAGCACGTTTATATAGATTGTTTTCTTTTCTACGTTTGCCATCTGGAATAGATCATCCGGCAATTTATCAACCGTTTCAATAAACGGCTTCAGCTTTGCCTGAAGGTACTTGCCGTATTTTGTTATAACGATATTTCTGCCGTTTTTCTTGAAAAGCGGAACGCTGAGTTCATCCTCCAGCCGTTTTATTGCCTGTGACAAAGCCGGCTGCGCAATATGGAGCTTTTCGGCGCTCATAGTCATATGCTCGCTTTCGGCGACCTCCAGAAAATATTTAATCTGTGTAATTTCCATATTTTCACCCCAAAACCATAATATGAATATTATCAATAATGCGCATATTATATATTAGATTTTATCGTTTGTCAATGCTATAATAATGCAGTTGTTACGGAAAAAATAAATATGGGGTTAAAAAATGGCGGAAATTTTAGAGACGGTAATGCTAATCTGCTTCGGATGCTCATGGCCGTTATCGGTAATAAAAAACATAAAAGCAAAAACGGCAAAATCAATGAGCCTGCAGTTCATCCTTCTTATAACACTCGGTTATATCGCGGGAATCACTGCAAAGATAATCACCGGCAGAATCAATTACGTTTTCGCGGTTTATATTATTAATCTGCTGTTTGTTTCGTGCAATATAGCCGTTTATTTTATAAACAGAAAGAAAGACAAAGAATCAGAAAAGGCAATGGGTGAAAAAACAGATGAAAAAAGACGTCGTCAAAATAGAGGCAATGAACGATAAATTCACACAGATGAACAGTATTGCAAAGCAGGGGGCAATCGTTTTCTTAGGTTCTTCCGTCTTTTCGGAATTTCCCGTCTGCGAACTGGCAAGATCGTTTGACCTTGATGAAACGATTTATAACAGGAGCGTAAAGGATTTAAGCATTTACGAAGCGTTCGATCTGCTGAAAAGCTCCGTTACGGACCTTTGCCCTCGTAAATTGTTTATTGAAATCGGTGAAGCCGATATTCAGACTGAAGGATTTGATCCGGAAGACTTTATTGCAAAATATGAATTCCTGCTTTACACAATTCATAACGAGACAAAGGCGAAAATCTACATTGTCTCAATCGTTGACAAGAATGCAGGCCCTGTAAACAAGCTGCTGAAAAAAATGGCAGATGACACGGGCTGCGATTATATCGACGCCAGCGACGCCGTAAGCAGCAGCAAGCCGGAGCTGAAACTGTTCAACCTGTTGATTTTCCACCTCAGAAGCGGAAAAATCGACTTTTCGGATGCAATGAACTACGTAAGCGTAAGCTGAGAAATGTATTTTTGATGAATATTACAATTTAGTTTGATCGAACACCAAGCCGGTTGCTTCAATTGTGCAGCCGGCTTATACTTGTGTGCTTGGCACGCACATT
>DCGL01000135.1 GCA_002314565.1 Clostridiales bacterium UBA1779 | reverse complement strand
ATAATCTTTTAAATCAAAAAATTCCTCATCTGACACTTCTGGTCCAACCAATTCTTCTTCAATACTTTTTTTAATGCAACGTCAAAATATTCTATATCGGTAACTTGCACATATTGATTATTTAAAACGACACTCATAACACTATCCAATCCCTGAATATCAATGAAAGGAGAAAAATATATCTCCTTTCAGCTTCTTTTTCTTTCATTCCCCATAGGAAAAGGCAAGTATCATAGTCTGCAATATCTCATTAAAAAACCGACTTGTTTTTCAGATACGCTTCAACCTCACGTAAAAACTCTTCAACCTGTACTATTGTTTCTTCAGTTTCCTGTTTCTCAGCTTCATAGAAATCCTCATAATCGGATTTTTCTCTCAGCATTGAGGCTCTTCTGATTATAGCCGAAGTGGTATAAGGAAAAACGTCTGTTTTAACATACATCTGATTAAAATGTGCTATCACCCCACTATGTTTACTGCTGTCAAAACCGTCAAGTGCATTTACAGATCTGATTGCATCAAAAGCCGAATAATACGCACGGTTCAATGCAAACTCATAATTTTCACTTCCAAACAGTCACTTGGCAATTTTCAGGTTCGTTACAGCTTTCTGAAATCTGAACCTTGAAAGCTCGTTTATGCGGTTTCCTTCCATAATACAATACCTTCCTGACTGACATTCTTATAGAATGGAATTACGTCCTTCCATGTCTTATACTTTTCAAAGTCAATGTCAATAACCGACAGAACCTTTCCGCATTTTAACTCATACGACGATACGCACTTAATCATTTCATCCATTTTAGACATATCAGGCTTTCCGTGAAGAATAACGGCAATATCCACGTCGGATTCTTTCTTTTGAGTTCCTCTGGCATAAGATCCGTATAGTATTACTTCATACAATAGGCCACCGAAAATGGAGCTTAATTCTTTAATCATTTCACAGATATTATGCATAAGTTCCTCACGTTGTTTATCGGCGCTTTTTATTCTCCAATTTCTATACTGACCGCTTTTGACCCTCTTATCCTCAGGATATACCGCATCACCGGGAATTATCCATTGGTTCCCGACCTTTTTTCCTTCGAGCCTTCCATTTGACAACAATCTGCGGATATTTCCGGAATCCTTGCCGCATTTTTCGGCAAATTCGGAAACGGATAAAAACTCTGTCATATATATTTCACCTCCCGATTCCAATTAATAATACCACGAATTCGTGTAAATGTCAACCAACAATTTTGATTAACACTTAAAAAATCTTCGGTGACCGTGCTTTCAAAACACAGTCACCGAAGATTTTTTATTATTATATTCTTATTTCAGAGTGTAAACGTTGGTCTTTGGCGCGTTGAACCAGGCGGAATCCGCAAATATCGCGCTCTTCGAGTTGTTTGTATCGAGAATTACGTTGCAGAGCGGGAAGGACGTTCCTGCTTCGAGCTTGATTTCAGGCGCTGACTTGGCGAGAACGGAGGCCGGAATCTTTGCTTCAACGACGTATCCGGTCGACGTTTTCACGGACTTGATTTCAATTCCGGGAACGTCCACACCGTACGAGCCGTTGCTGAAGATGAAATGTTCACCGGCGTAAGCCTTGCCGTCGCTTGCCTCAGGACAGAAGCTGAAGAAATACAGCTTGCCGGCAGTTGCGCTCGTTACGCTTTTGTCAACGTACAGGCACATCTGCACACCGTCCAGCTCATTGTAGCTGCCGTTGCCGGCTTTGGATTTTTTCTCAGAAGGAGTTGCATCGTTGATTTCGGCAAGCATATACAGGGCATTTTCATCCCACATATATGAGAAGGTGCCGCCCTGGCATTCGAGCTTGGTTGAGGTCATATCAACCGTATTGTCACGGGTCAGCGTGATTTTCAGGGCATTTGCCCATTCGCTTCCGCCTACGCCGTCAATCACGGGAGCCGTCGCAGCCTTCGGGATTTCATAATTTTTCTTTGCAGGGGTATCCTTGTTCTGCTTTGAATACTCATTCTGATTCATATATTGAATATCTGCGGTTGCAGGGTCTTTTCCGGCTCTGTATTCGCTGCGTGAAACAGAAGAGTACATCGGATTCTTTACGTTGTTCCCGTCAGCATTGCGATAGTAATGGGGAACGAATTCATCCTTGAAGCGGAACAGCCAGAATACGTCGGTTGTGAAATCGTGGCAGGAGCGCATATCCACGACGAAGGATTCGAAAACAGCGGTTGAACTGCCGTATTCACTTGGAGCCGTGGCGTCAACGTGATATTGGCTGTCGTGCCCCGTTGCCATGAATTTTTCATCGCCGAGATATACGAAGGTGTGACCGACGGCAAGGAACATATCTCCGGCCTTTATCATTCCGGCTTCATACAGCTCTTTGAAGGTTCTGGTTCCGTTATAGCAGTAAATCTCACTGACAGCTCCCATATAGGCTTCGGTTCTGTCCCTGTGTGCCCAGACTCCGTTTGAACCGCCCCAGAAGCGCGAATCTGCACTCGGCAGCACCTTCATATCTATCAAAGACCAGCCCATAGCCATTGCGCAGTTTGTTCCGTGCTTATTGCTTGCAATCATTTCGTCAAAGGTGGTTGACTGGGGGGAGTACTTGCTTTGGTTTGTGTAAACCCATCTGTCCCCCTTGGCTCTCCATTCCTGCAGAGTGTCTTCAAAATAGAGGCAGTCCGAAATCAGGGCAAGAACGCCGGGATTTACGCTGTCAAGAACAGACTGATTGAATTTTCCGGCAGCATAGCAGGTTGTTCTGAAGACTGTCAGGGCGTCTTCGGTCTTTACACTTTCAGTTGTTTCCACGGCAGTTGTAACCTCCGCTTCGGTAATTTCTTCAGTAACTGCCGCTTCAGCAGTATCAGCAGATTCAGAAGGCGAAGCTTCCGTATCGGCAGGCTGAGCTGCATCTCCGCAAGCGGAGAGTATGGGAAGAAGCATAGCAAAAGCGAGCAAAAGTATCAGTAGTTTTTTCATAAAAGCACCGCCTGATAATAAAATTTTCTGTCTTGACAGTGTATAAGTATTATTTTCCGTATCTCGCAGCAATCACGTCAGCCGTATCGTAAACGACGATGGCACTGATATATGAATACAGATAATGCATAGCCGTTACGGAAATCGAGTCGACCCACGGAATTCCGTCGCCTTCGCTTGCAAGATATCCCGCCGGGTCGTAAACGAGAAACTGAAGATTTGCCGTCTTCTTTTCATTGGGATTCAGGCATTTTGCAAATACCACGTAATGAGAATCGGCGCCGCGCGTCAGCTGGGCGATTACCCCCTGAGGATGAATGTCGAGCATCTCTTTGATGGTTTTCTTGTTCTGTGTGTAAACCTTGGTGCAGGAAAGAGGCTCCCCGTCGACGAAGAAACGGTCAGACACGTATTTCCAGGCAAGATAGCAGGGATTTCCGTAAACCGTCTGCGTTGCCGAAAGCACGTTCGTATTGCCGGTGTTCGCCAGTGACACCGTATACGGGTCGGCGACAAGGTTTCCCTTCTGCCCGGTTCTGAAGTCATAGCCCTCGGTCATCGTTGCCCCCATATTGTGAAGCACCATTGCCACCGAGCAGACTGCGCAGCCTATATCCATCCAGTTTGTGTAATTGGAAGCACTTGCACCGTCGCACATATATCTCTTTCGGACTCCGTCTGCGTACCAGTACTGTGATGTCAGCAACGATGCATCCCAGTCGCTGCCCGACACGCTGTTCTGGCTGTACCAGGTAAAGCATTCGGAATCGCACACTTCTACCTTGAAGGAGTTCAAAAATCCGTCTGCCGTGACGTAAACCGTGGCCTTCCCCGTCCCGAGTGCGCAGTAATCGCCGTTCTCGCCGACAAGCAGAACGCTTTCGTCCGAGCTTGACCACAGGGCATGGGCGGCGTTTTCGCCGGAGGGCTGCAGCGCGGCGTAAAATTTACCGGTTGAATACAGCTTTACGCTCGTCTGAGTGTATGCAACGGTGATTCCCGTCGTATTGACGGATTCGAAAACCCAGAACTGATTTTTGTTGCCCTTTTCGTAATCCGCCGTCTGCAGATAGTAATCCGAGCCGCTTTTCTCGGTTCCGACTTCAATAACCGCTTTGATGTTGTCTCCGGTTGACGGGGCAATCGTAAAGCTTCCGTCACCGACGGGAGTGATATCGAAGAGGCATTCCATGCCCCAGTTTGCTTTCTTTGTGATTCGTGCTCCTGCTTCCGTGCCCGATTCATAAGAAACAGCGTATTTTCCTTTGTCATTCTGCGGAATCAGCCTGTAGCAGTCGTTTGCCGTACGTTCAACCGTATACAGCTCGCCGGTGTCCTTTGCGTCGTATTTTGACACGAAGACTCTTGCGGAAACCGCACTCTTGGCGTTGTACACGTAAACCCCCATATACAGTCCGCTTGCAACGTTCCTGATTCTGTACGTTCCGCCTTCAAGTCTGTCGTATGAAACGGCGGCGGACGAGTAAAGCGAAAGCTGCGGTATCATTATCAGGCAGGTCAGCAGAAGAGAAAGGAGTCTGATACTCTTGCTTTTCAAGTGCTTTCCCTAACCTCTGCCTTCTTAATTCTCTTTTTCATTCTGTACAGGTCACGCAGCATTTTAAGCGTGTCCCGTACGAGTCTGACTTTTGATTCCCCGTGATTTATTACCTTGACCGGCACTTCCTTCATCGAAAGTCCGAGCTTCTGTGCCCAGAGTATGGCTTCGAAGTCAAAGGCGAAACGGTCAACCTCGCAGTTCGGAAAGATTTTCCGTATTGCTTCGTGCGAAAATGCCTTGCAGCCGCACTGAGAATCGCTGAGCTTCAGTCCACCGACAATGGCAAGGACTTTCAGGTAAATCTTCGACGCAAGCCTGCGCAAAAACGTGTAACCTTCGTATCCGTCACGGGACAGATTTCTCGACCCGGTGGCAACGCCGAGTCCCGGATTTTTTTCAAAGATTTCATAAAAACGGGCGATTACGTCCGTTCCGTACGCAAGGTCGGCATCGGTAAACAGGGCAACGTCCCCACTTGACGCCAGCAGTGCGGTTCTAACGGCATAGCCTTTTCCGCGGTTCGGCGTGTATGAGATAACCCGGACATCGGAAAGAGCGAGTCCCCTCACCTCGTCGGCAGAGCCGTCACGTGAACCGTCGTCACAGAAGATAATCTCATATTCTCCCGGAAACTGCTTTTCCATATATTCGTGCAGAGTTTTTGCCGTCTGTGCTATACATTTTTTCTCATTGTACATAGGAATACATACAGAGATTTTCATGCTGACCTCAATAGTTTCTGATTTTTGCCGGAATTCCGGCTTTTCCCGGTACCGAGCCGGACTTATTTTTCAATATCCACTAAAATTGCGTGCAGGCAGTATCTTCCGTCGGTAACGCCCGTGATACAGGTTGAAAGAGTGATAATCACGGAATTTCCGTCAAAAGTGATTCCGTCTTTGTGATACATCGAATTCTTTTCTTCTTCTGTACAGAAATTGACAAAATCGTCATCATTCTGAAACCAGGTTCTGAAATAATCGATATCAGCCTTCGTTTCATAGAACGAAAACACCTCAAAGGTGTAAATTCCGTCGAAAGTGCTGATGACAATCTGCTTCGATCTGAAAAAGCTTTCGTCCTTGTAATTGATCAGCGAATGGAACATGGCTCCGCTTTCCATATTGTGACCGTAAATGACCGTGTTGCGGTTATACAGCAGCGTACGGCTGTTTCGGAAATCGACGAATATGGCTCCGGCCTTCAAAGCGTCACCCGTAAAACTGTGGTACAGATAGTAATCGTTATCATCAGACTGAACGAGCGGGTAATCGACACGCGTTCCGGCAATTTCAATATATCCGTAGGTATCCGGATTCGTCTGTTTTAATGAGCTCAGATATACGAGCGTCTGCTGGAATTTCACGGAAGACGTCTGCTGCGATATGTATTTTGAAGGATCGTAAAGAATGACCCCGCCGGACGCAACCTCGTCGTAAGATTTCATGGGGTCGCTTTCGTTATCCGCTTTTAAAGCTGCAACCTGCACGGCTTCGCCGCCGTCAAGTGCATCGCGCCTCTGTTTGGCATATTCATCGTAAAGATCATCCGCTTCCCCGTACTGCATCAGAATCAGAACAATCTGATACGAGCAGTAGACGAAAACCGATGCGCAGAACAGAATGAAGGCAAAACTTATTGCCGCTGAGAGCAGATTTTTGCGCCTTTTCGTTCTTTTGGCGTATGGGGCTCTGCGCACCTTGGCAAAATCCGATTCGCGCATACCGTCGAGCGAATCCGCAAAGCTGTTCGATTCCTGTGTGCCGGAGGACAGATTGTCGTAATATTCGTCGAGCTGTTCGTTTCTGTTTTGGTTTTTTCTCAAATCCGTTCCTCCCTGACCGCGCAGAAAAGCGCAAAGTAAATCAATATATTATATAACATATGTATGTTTTTTACAAGCATTTTTTGAAGTCCCGGGAATAACTGCGTTCACGTATGAGTTTCCGACTTAAAAAACTGCCGGCAGAACCGGCAGCTTTTCATGTTTTCAGACGGCGGGAAGCTCGAACCAGAAGGTGCTTCCCTGCCCCTCAGTGCTCTCGACACCGAAGGAGGCGTTGTGCTTCTGAAGAATTTCCCTGACTATCGAAAGGCCGAGACCTGTGCCCACCACGGCACGCTTGTGAGTCTTGTCTTCCCTGTAATATCTTTCCCAGACGCTGTTGATGTTCTCGGGTGAAATTCCGTCGCCGGTATCGCTGACGCTTATTTTCACGCGAACGCCGGTATCCGAACGTTCGGTAATCTGTTTTACAACTACCATCTTATCGTCGCCGGAATAGTTGACTGCGTTGTTGACGAGATTGTAAACCACCTGAATTATCATCGTGCGGTCGGCAATCACGTAAACGGGTCCGTCATCCTCAAATGAAATCGTATAACCCTCATGCTCGGTAAGAGCCGAATATCTCGTCATTACGTCGCGTATGCTGTCCGTCAGACAGAAATGCTCGGGGTTCATTTTCTTTACCCCCGACTCAATCTTCGACAGATCGAGCATATCGTTGACCAGAGACGTCAGGTGCTTTGATTCGTCGATGATAACCTGAACGTTTTCCGGTGTATTCTCACCGGGAATGTCTCTCATAACCTCGGCATAACCGGAAATCATCGTAAGCGGAGTACGCAGGTCGTGCGAAACGTTCGAAATCAGCTCGCGTCTGAGCTTGTCCGTTTTTGCAATTTCCGTTGCCGCGTAGTTCAGCGTTGCTGCAAGCTGACGCGTTTCAAGATAGCCCTCCTCTTTGAAATCAGGAGTATAATCGCCCTTGGCCATACGCCTTGCCTTGGCAGTCATGGCAATGAGCGGTCTTGAAATCTGATTTGAGAAGAAATATGCAACGAGAACCGAAACGAAAAGAATGGCGAGCGTCAGCCATGAAAACTGGGATTTCAGCGTCGAAGCAACGCTGACCATGGGAGACATTTCCGTATTCAGAAACAGTGCATATGCGTTTCCGTCCTGACCTGTGAACGAGCGTACCAGAACTGCAGTCGTCACCTTGGTCGATTTTCTGACGCTCTGTCCTTCCCTCTCAATGAATACCGAATCGAGACTCATCGTTGACAGCAGCTCACCGCCGTTATCCAGGGCTTTTGAAAAATACTCATTGAGCGATTCGTTCGACAGATTGTGAATCACACAGACCGGGGATTCGTCAATTGAAATCTTAATTTCATTGAGTGAGGAGTTCAACACTGAAAATACGATAATGCAGGTTTTTGACCTCCACGCACTCTCATATGCAAGCTGCTCTGCGTCAACCGTTCCGACAGAACTGCAGATTTCATCGGCTATTTTGTCGAGCTCCGCATTTTTGGCCTTTCTGTAGAAAAAGCCGAGCAGAATTATCTGAACGAGATAAATAACGCAGAGAATGAGCGCAATAAAGGCCGTAAAGTATATGATGATACGCGTGCGTATGCTCATATCTTTACGCGTCTTCTTTGCTTCTTCCTTTTTTTTACTGTTTTCCTTCAAAGCGGTAACCGATTCCTCTCAGTGTGACTATGTAGTCGGCGTATCTGCCGAGAGAGCGGCGTAAAAGCTTCACGTGAGTGTCAAGGGTTCTGGCATCGCCGTAGAAATCGTAACCCCAGACGTCGCAGATAAGCTTTTCACGTGTCAGGGCAATATTCTGGTTGGCAATCATATAGAAGAAGAGCTCGTACTCCTTCGGGGACATTTCGACTCTTTCACCGTCAATATATACGATTCTGGCGGTTAAATCGGCAACGAGCTTGCCTTCGTCGAAGGAAACGGTTTCGTGCTCCGCCTTTTCCTGAACGGGCTTTGAAGACCGTCTCATAACGGCCTCGATTCTGAGCATGAGCTCCTTCGGTGAGAAGGGCTTTACCACGTAGTCGTCAATACCGAGACAGAAGCCGTTGATTTTGTCGTACTCCTCGCCTCTGGCGGAAAGGACGATAATCGGAATCTGTGAGAACTTTCTGATTTCACGGACTGCGGAAAGTCCGTCAAGATCCGGCATCATAATGTCCATAACGACGATGTCGTACTGACCGTTTCTTACCGTGTTCACGGCATCCATACCGTCATCGCATTCAAAGACCTTGTGACCTTCGAATTCGGCATATTTTTTGATTATTGAGCGGATTCCTGTCTCATCGTCAACTACAAGAATATTAAACATCTGGAACCTCTTTCATTAATTTAGATTTTTAAATTCAGAATCCTTCCCGCAGTTTTTCTGCGGGAAGGTATATTTGAGTTAATTCAGGGTGCCGCCCTGCTCGACTTCATAAACTTCGGCATAAAGAGTGCCTGAACGTGAAGTGCTGTAGAAGCCCTGCTTGTAAATCCTTATCACGCGTACGCTTACCGTCTCCCCGGCAGATACGGATCTCAGAGCCTTTTTGATATCCGAAACGCTCTCAACCGATACGCCGTTGACGGCTGTGATGATATCGCCGACCTGGAAGGAGGAGCCTTCGTCAACGGCGGTTATTACTACGCAGGCACCGTATGTCAGACTGTACTGTTCGCTTTCATCCGTGACCGAAAGTCCCTTAAGTCCTTTGATAACGCGTCCTTTTACGTATCCGTAGGTCATAAGGTCGTCCGCAACCGTCCATGCGTCGTTGATCGGAATCGCAAAGCCGAGGCCTTCGACACCGGTTTCCGAATACTTTGAATTGACAACACCGATAAGCTCACCGTAAAGATTAAACATTCCTCCGCCGGAGTTGCCGGGGTTTACGGCTGCATCGGTCTGAATCAGGGTCATGGTTCCGACCTCGTCAACGGCAATTTCGCGTTTCGTTGCGGAAATGATTCCGAGTGAAACGGAGCCGCCAAGTTCACCGAGAGGATTTCCGATAACGATGATTGACTCGCCGGTTCTGATGCTGTCGCTGTTTCCGAGGACTGCGGCGGTAAGTTCTGTCGTACCGGGATTTATGGAAATTACGGCAATATCTTCTTCGTCATCGGTTCCGACGAGAGTTGCTTCAAATTCCGTTCCGTCAGTGAGTCTGACCGTGATTTTCGTTGCGCCTTCAATAACGTGGTTGTTTGTGATAATCATTCCGGTCTTCGAAATGATAACTCCGCTTCCGGCACCGGAGGTAACGTATGAACCGTAGTAACGGCTGGTCTGAACGGACTCGGTTGTGATTTCGACAACTGAGTTCTGAATGGCCGCAACCGCATCCTCAACGCTCATTTTTTCTCCCTGAGCTACCTTCGAGGTTGTCACCGCATTGGTTTCGGTCGCCGAACCGTCCGAGAAGTTTACGACGGGAGTTTCTGTATTTACGTTAGCGGATTCGGTTGTCGTTTCGCTTGTATTGCTGCCGATAAGCGCCGTTCCGTTATACGGAAAAAGTGATTTTGCCATAAACATTACGCCGACGGCACAGGCTGACAGAGTGATTATCACTGCCATAACCGCCGCTGTGATGCCTATGATTCTTCCGGCGGAACTGCGTTTTTTGGCGGGTTTCGGGACAGCTGCGGAATTTCCGCCTGCACTCTGCGCACCTGATGCTTCAGACCGGTACTGAGCCTGTCCGCGTCCCTCATTAATATCCGTTTTGATGTACGGGGTAAAATGATATTCGCCCGACTGACTGTCAGACGGAGTATAATAGGCTCCGTATGTTTTCGGGGGCACTTCGGAAGCTGTGCCGTTCTGCACATCCGCGCTGCCTGCATTGTTCTGACGATTCTGATTTTCTACATTCTGTCCCTGATTTTCGTTTTTCTTTTCAGGATTTACGTAGTACTCTTCCATAACTTAGGGGTCCTTTCTCCGGCCGTGCCGGAATGCAGCTCACCCGTGGGGGGTGAATATATTTACAGGGTCGGGGATTATGCCCGCGGGCTGTGTCCTCTTCCTCATTACGCTTACAATTATAGTTTTACTTTGTGAAGATTTGATGAAGTATCATCAAAAAGCCATTGAAAGTTCGGTATACAAATGTATTATCTTCTTGAATAAAACAGCACAAAATGATATAATTGTGACAATATACAGTATTATACTTTAGTATGTACGTATAAGTCAACAGAAAGCTGAAAACAGATGAAAAAACTGTATGATATTCTTCAGATATCCGGAATAGAATACGCTCGCGCCCTGCCTCTTTACGCCTGTACGGTAAAAAAGCAGTATCTTCTTGAAAGACTGCCGTTCACCGCCAAAACGGCGCTTATGGGGCTTATCCCGTATTATCCGGAAGAATATGACGCTGCGGAAAAGAAAACGGTATCCGTCTATGCGGCAGCAAAGGACTATCATCTCTTTGTCAAGCGCCTGCAGGAAAATGCCGCTCCCGAAATCGAAAAAGCGTATCCGGGCTTTCACTTTGCCTTTTTCACCGACCGTTCCCCAATCGACGAAAGAGATGCGGCAGCACGTGCCGGGCTCGGAATCATCGGCCGGAACGGCCTTCTGATAAACGAAAAACACTCCTCCTTTGTGTTTATATTTGAAATAATCACAGACCTTGAAACCGACTTCTGCGGCGCTGAACCGGAATATTGCGAAAATTGCGGTTTATGCGGAAAAGCCTGTCCCGCCGGCGGTGATATGACTCTCTGCCTTTCTTCACTTACCCAGAAAAAAGGAGCCCTTACAGGTGACGAGCAGCAGCAAATTCTGAAAAGCGGCTGTGCCTGGGGCTGCGACCTGTGCCAGGAGGTCTGTCCTCACACGAAAAAAGCCCGCGAAGCGGGAACTCTGTATACGGATATCCCGTTTTTCAGGGAAAACCTGATTTTCACTCCGGACAAAGATTCAATTTCCGATGAAAAAGACTTCGGGGAAAGAGCATATTCCTGGCGCGGTGCGGATACGATTTTACGGAACATAAAACTATTGGATAATCACGGCAACCACAATAAAACTATAGATATGAAAGGCGGGAACCGCGAATGATAACTTTTCTCTACGGCAATCACGGCTGCGGAAAAACCGAATATATATACTCCTGCCTTGAAGAAGATGCCAAAAACGGACGAAAGGCTGTTCTTCTCGTGCCTGAGCAGACGACCGTAACAGCTGAAAGAGAGCTTGTCCTTCGCCTGCCGGCCTCTGCCCAGCTGACAGTCGAAGCCACGAATTTCACTCGTCTGTGCAACCGCGTGTTCAGAATCCGCGGGGGACTTTCCGCAAAATACGCAACACGCGGAATACGCCTCGTTTGTATGCAGCGTGCTCTGAAATCAGTCGGACCTTTGCTTTCCGAATATGCAGACGCAGCTCTGTCTGACCCGGCACTACCATCGGCAATGCTGAAAATATGCGATGAATTCGGGGCATCCGGTATCGGCACGGAAAAGATGGACGCTGCAGTGAAAAAGCTGCCCGAAGGCAGAACTGCTGCAAAGCTGCGCGATATTTCCACGGTTATATCGTCTTACCGTGCTCTGCTTCACGAAAGCTTTGACGAACCTTCGGATGACCTGACACGGCTTCTGAATATTGAAAACCCGAAAGAACTTTTCGGAGATATGAAGGTTTATATAGACTCCTTCTCGGGACTTACGGGGGTTCAGCACGATATCATCCGTATGCTTATGAGCAGTGCTGCGGATGTTTTCATATCCGTCCCCCTTCCCTCTCCGACCTGCCGTTCAACGGATACGGAATCACTCAGACGTATGTCCGACAGACTGAGGTCCGACGCGGCTTCAAGCGGTCTGAGAACCGAAACAGTCCTCTTTGACACTCCGAAGCGCTTCAGAAGCGAAGCGCTGAGCCTGATTGCCTCAGATTTATGGACTCCTTCAGCCCCCGTATGCAAAAATCCCGACAACGGCAGCGTCAGAATCATCAGCGCCCGCGATTCATACGACGAGGCCGAAGCCTGCGCCGCCGAAATACGCAAGCTCATTGACGGCGGGTACAAATTCAGGGATATTGCCGTCGTTGCAAGAGATGCGACGCAATACCGCGGAATCATCGACCGCGCCTTTGAGGATGCGGGAATTTGCTGGTTTCTCTCCGAAAAGACCGCCCTGTCGGCCTCCTCTCCCGCAAGACTCATTCTGTCCGCTCTGAAAATTCTTTCGGGAGGCTGGCAGGCGGAGGACGTCATCGCCCACCTGAAGACCGGCCTTTGCGGCTTTACGCCCGAGGAGTGCGACCTCTTTGAAATTTACGTTGAAAAATGGCGCATCTCCGGCCGCGGCTTTACCCGCGGCCCATGGGAAATGAATCCCGACGGATACACGGATATCATAACCGAACGTTCTGCCCGCGTCCTTGAAGATGTAAACAGAACCCGTGAAACGCTCTGCTCGTATCTGACGGTTCTGTCAGAAGAAATAAAGACGGCAGCCGACTGCCGAGGTATCTGCGCCGCGATTTTCAGATTCCTGCAGACTCTGTCAGTCAGTGCGCAGTTAAAAGCCGGCGCGAAGCGGGAGCTTGCAACCGGGCACGTCCGCGAAGCCGTTGAAAGCTCGCACATATTCAAGGAAACGGTGTCCGCGCTTGAAGATTTATGCTCGGCATATTCGGGTGCTCCCGTGCCGGACCTCAATGAATTCCAGAAAGCACTGAAAACCGTTTTCGATTCGGTGACTTTCGGAACGATTCCCGTTTCCTGCGACGCGGTGACCGTCGGTTCCGCGGATATGCTCAGAGCCGATTCGCCGAAATGCGTGATTCTGCTCGGGGTCTATGACGGCAGCTTCCCCGCTGTTCCCGCTGAAAACGGACTTTTCAGCTCAAGCGAGCGCGAAGTTCTCGGTCGCGTCCTGCCTCTGATGCGTGACAGGGAAACCGCTGCTTCAGACGAACTGTATTTCGTCCGCCGCGCTGCTGCCTTTGCATCGGAAAAGCTGATTGTTTTCACAAGAATAGACAATACTTCCCTTGCTGTATCAAGAATAATGCGGATTGTTCCTTCTGCCGAAACCGAAGCGTCCGACCTTGACGTCACCGACCGCATAGTATCCGCTTCGATGGCCTGCGAATATTCGAATCTCTTAAGCGGCACTCCCGAAGCTGCGGCACTTGAAGAACTGCTTGCCTCAATCGATGCCGAAATTCCCTCGCAGCTGCTCTCGGAAAGTCCGATTGACTCGTCGGAACTGAGCGTAGCTTCGGAATCGGTACTCGCTGCCACGGGAAAACACACCGTTCTCACTCAGTCAAGATTGCAGTGCTTTACCGACTGTCCCTTTAAATATTATTGCAGATACACGCTCGGCCTTGACCCGGGCGGAAAGGCTGCCTTCTCATTCAGTTCAATCGGAACCTTCGTTCACGCAATACTTGAAGATTTCCTGATTGAAATATACACGGTACGCGGCGGAGTGTTCCCCGACAATGAAGAAAGACGCCAAATGCTTTTGCGTATCGTGGACGAAATACTTGACCGTCTGGCACCGAAGGGCTCGGGACAGCGCACGTCGCGCCTTGAGCACCTTGCCCGTCGCCTGCGCTTCCTTGCCGACGTCATAACTTCGGATATTCTTTCAGAGCTTTCGGATTCGGACTTCGTTCCGAAGGCCTTCGAGCTGAAAATCGGCAAAAACGGTATCCCTCCTCTTAAATTCAGGACAAAAGACGGAGGAACGGTCTCTCTTGAAGGCGTCGTCGACCGCGTCGACGTGTTCGAAAAGGACGGCAAAGCCTTTGTCAGATGCGTCGATTACAAAACGGGCTCAAAAAGCTTCAGTTTGTCCGACGTGGATAAAGGAGAAAACCTTCAGCTGCTGCTCTATCTTTTCTCTCTGACAAGAGGCTCGTCACCGCTTCCCGGTGTCAGCGTTGAGTCCGAAAAAAACGAAGGAGCCCTCACCTATCTTTCAACCGCCGCCCCGAGAGTCGAGAAAAACACCGACGATGAAGCCGGCATTTTCGAGTCCGTTGCACAGAGTCTTTCACGCAGCGGTGCTATGCTTGACAACGAAGACATCCGCGCGGCAGTCAGCCGTTCGTCCGACGATCGCATACTTATGGGCAAGGAAGGAAAACGCACGCTTATCACTCCCGAAGGTTTTGACGTACTCTTTTCAAAGGTCTCCGAAATTCTCGTTTCGCGTGCGGAGCAGATAAAGAAGGGCTCCGCGGCAGCCGTTCCCTCAAAGGGCAGCGACAGCTGCAGATACTGCGACTTTGCCGAAGTGTGCAGAACCGCTTTCAGGGGCTGACCGTCGTGCTCCTTCCTTCAAAAAAGTGAAACGATTTCCATATGAGGTCAATTTATGGCAAATGAAATAAAAAGAACTGACGCCCAGGAAGCTGCCGTAAGTTCCCGCGGGCGCAGCCTTATGATATCCGCTGCGGCCGGCTCCGGCAAAA
>DCGL01000030.1 GCA_002314565.1 Clostridiales bacterium UBA1779 | reverse complement strand
TACAATGCCGGCCGCTGCAGTGACGTCATTGTTTTGATTGATATTTTATATTTACAATGCTTCTTGTTTCCGCGGCGGCATTGTTTTTCTTTTATAATTTGAATTACAATACCGGCCGCTGCGTTGACGGCATTGTTTTGATTGATATTTTAGATTTACAATGCTTCTTGTTTCCGCGGCGGCATTGTATTTTAAAAAATCCCGACAAAAACGGGCGGCACGACGCCGCCCGAAAATGCTTTCGGTATCAGTTGACTGAAATAATCTGTATCAGTTGCCTGATATAAACTTTATTATTCAGTTTGCGTTGCAAAGAAGCTTCCTTGTTGAAGAAACAGAGTAAATAACAATCGCACCGATCATAGTCAGAACCAATTCGGGAACCATATAGCACGAATTGTATACAAGACTGTAAAGCCAGCTGTTATCAATATTGATGTTCCAGATAAGACCGAGCGAATGGAAAATCACACTGCCGCTCACAACGTGAGAAACAAGGCGCAATACGATTACAGCGACAGTACCTGACAGCACGGAAGCAAGTGATTTGTTTCCGAAAATTCCGGCAAGGCCGAGAAGAGTATACGGAATCAGATAGTCAAGCAGAATACATCCGATCATTGCAGCCGGTGTAAGTCCCCAGCCGGCAAGTCCGTCAACGGTAAAGCCAAGCAGTAGCTGAATCAGAGCGAAAGCAAAAGAAGCAACAGCTCCGTTTTTAACTCCTCTTCTTATTGAAAAAAGAGTAATCGGCAGCATTGACAGCAGTGTGATTGAACCGCCCCAGGGCAGCTGAAAGATTTTGATAAAACTGAGCACGGTTGACAGGGCAATCATCACAGAGGCCTCTGTCAGAATTCTGAGTTGTTTGTTGCGCATAATATCCTTCCTTCCGGAAATGTAACCCGGAAAAACAAAAAAATTCAACCGCAGGAAAATCCCGTAAGTTGAATCCAAGGAAGTATGTCTTAAAAATTCTGCCTACGCCGGTATTATCCGTATCAGGTTTAAAGGGTTCACGCTTTCCATATGCTGTCGCGCATCTCAGCCGGTATTCACCAGCACCCCTGATTTTCTATGCAATTGTTGTAAAAATTATACTGCAAAAGCCGGAATTTGTCAAGAAAAACAGTATTATTATCAGTGTCAAGTTTTACCATCCGGAGTCCTTTTACCCCTTCTGAAAACTCACACAAATAATACACCAAGTTATTATTCCGTATCGGAATATAACATTTTAAGTGACAATCCGGCTTTTTATTAATAAAATTCCATATAAATAACGCAGTATTAATCGGAAAAATCGGGATAAAAATCTCATTTATTCTTCATTTTATCGTAAACGCAGCTGCCTTTTACCTTTTCAAAACCGACTTTTCTGACTTCATTATATACGTTCAGGCAGTACGGCCAGTCGCTTACCGTGTCGAGATAGTTGAAAATTCCGTTGAATATTCTCCGATAATCCTCATCTTGAACCTGCTTATTCAGTCTGATAATATAATGACTTTTGAACTCCGGTCCTTGGGACTTTCTGACAAGATAAATCTGCTCAATCTTCCCTTCTCCGATTTCAAGTATAGCCTTGATATCGGCTTCAAGCTGCCCTTCCTTAAGCGGTTCCGGTTCAAGCTTGTCACCGCGCTTTAATACGCCGATTTCATTGAGATAATCCTTCTGTTTCTGCCCGTATTCAAGTACGCGCTCTCTGTATTCATCAAGCAGCTGCTGATTGCCGGTCAGACGAGCATAATGCATTATCAGATCCATTCCGGAGTCAAAATAATTATCGTTTATGTCTGCAGCCTTTATAATCAGGTCAACTCCGTCCGCGTCGAAAGCATGCAGTTTTCTGACTCCGCATTCGTAGATACCGAAAGCAGCTGCCGCTTCGTCAAATTCATTGACTGCCCTCTCGCAAAGTTCAAAAGCTTCCTTCCGTCTTCCGAGTGAGTTCAGATTGTTGAATATGTCCCTGTAGGTCAGGGCATCAAGAGGCCTGCCGGCTTCTTCCCACTTCGTCAGATTTTCAAGCGGCTTGTCATAAACCTCGGCCTTGGCCTCTTTATAGTGCGGGCTGAAGCTTTTATACATATCCTCATCCGTTTTGGCAAGTATGCGTTTCTTTTCACTTGCGTACTGTTCGGAATCATTATCGCAGTTTTCGGTTTCAAATTTGTCAACTGAGAGAGTTTTCAGACGCGTTCTTGTTATAGGATGCGAGGCATTTCTGGCCTGAATTTCTTTTTCAAGCAGGGTGTTCCAGAATTCGGATCTTTCGTTCTCCTTCTTCAGGAATTCCGATACAACCAGTGTCTGCAACTTTTTTATGCTGTCTTCGCAGATATATATACTCTCGAAATCCTCGACTTCCGTTTCAAAATCCGCCAGCTGATTATGTGCAAGCTTTATCAGCGCGGAAGCAGCCGCGTGAGGATTGCCTCCTTTGAGCATCGCCTCGTCTGTTTTTGTCTCGTTATAAACGGAGCCCGATATTTCAAATATGGCATAATTCAGAACAAACAGATAGTCCGGAATAACGTAAGGAAAGTGGAAAATGCCTGCTGCCTTGTCAGAACGGGCGACATTGATCATTAAAAAATGATTTCTTAACTTTATATTAAGATAGTTCTTTTCAAGGTCGGAGTGCGAGAATTCATGAAGCAGAATGGCATACATTTCCTGCTCATTCATAATACTCAACGTTCCGGCACCGATATAAACGTACTGTCCGTCACGGTATACCTGAATCGAAACGTCAAAGCCCGGTACCGATACGAGACGTATCTTTCCTTTGCATCCGTTTTGTTCCGATGCTTTTTCTGCAAGACCGTAAAGAAGCGGGTATTCTTTTCTGTCGAGAACGTCGTTCTGAAAAGGTCTTGTACTCTTGAAGTCCTCAACGTTAATCCGCATTATTGCTCCGCCGAACATCATTATTCCGAAAAATTCCCAAATTACGCCGAGAAGGTAGTTCCCGGTGAAAACCGAAATGCAGCAAAGAACGTACGGCAAAAATGAAAATCCCCATTTCTGCGTCTCAGCAACATTCAGAATTCTGAACAGCTTGTTTCTGTCAGCTTCGTATGTTTTTTCAATGTTTTCGAGTTTGGAAACCATAAATTGATTGCCTTCGGCAACCTTGACTGATTTCAGTTTTTTCAAAGAAATTTTATAAAAAACAATAGAAACAATATCATAAATCACGTAAAGTACAAGAGGCACTGACAGCAGCACGGTTGATAATACTCCTGCATATTCCCTGCTTTCAAAAGCAAAAGGAATAATCAGCAAAGTCAGAAACAGTGCCAGCATAATCAGCTGTATAATGCCTTTTTTCTTATTTTTCGGAACGTTATTGTTACTCAAAGTGATACCTCAATTGATCAGTCATTCATTGCTTGATAATACCCGGAATTTCACAGTTTTCATCAGCAACGTCTTGTGGGTTATTTTATCATATATGCAGACATAAGGCAAGATAATAAACGTGTTTTGACAATTTATCAAATAAATTCGCGTTTATACTTGACAAAGCATTAAAACAGTGATATAATACTCAAGCACTTGAAAGAGTGCGAGCTGATTCTTGCCGGTGTGGCGGAATAGGCAGACGCAAGGGACTTAAAATCCCTC
>DCGL01000027.1 GCA_002314565.1 Clostridiales bacterium UBA1779 | reverse complement strand
AGAAAGGCAGATTATAAAAATGAATCTGAAACACGATATTCCTGAAAATGAAGGCGTTGCAAACGGTATCCGGCGTGCAAGACAGATGACGGGGTTCAGATGGACCCCGGTTGCAAGTCTTCCTGCAAGCATTGCCTATCTCAATATGGACACGGGGGAGCGCCAGCGCTTCCCGATGCGTCTCAACGCTTTTTTCCCGCAGACCGGAATGATTTATTCATCGGTTACGAAGTATCAGAAACATATCGGATTCAATGTATCTTTTGAAACCTTCGTGACGGCACTTTCCGACCCTATGTCCGTCATTTATAAATTCAACGTTGCCGGGAAAGGCCGCGGCAACGCCAACTGCTGGTACGGGACGGTCTGCAGCTGCTTTGCCAGCTATGTTATGAATCTGAATGAACGGTGGATATGCAGGAACTGGTCTGAGGTGGAAGGAGTCTCCTATCTCGGCAAGCCGGAAGCCGATGAACTGCGGCTGCTCGATATCGTTCTCAACACCAAATGTCACATAGCCATCGTAACGGATATTCTGAGAGATGATTCAGGTAAAGTGCATCTCATTGAAGTGTCCGAAACAACGATTCCTTTGACAAGAGCAACGTATTTTACCCCTGAAGAATTCAAAGGCTACTGGTATGGGAAGGAGTTCGAAATTTACCGCAAATCGGGACTCGAATCCATCCCGTACACCCCGAGTCCCTTCGTTCACGTGGAGTTTGCGCCCGACCGCGGCATTGCTTCCGACCCGTATCTGCCCGCATACGTCTGCAACGGCGAGATTCTTCCGGACCAGGGAAACAAATCCAATTATCTTGAAAAGCAGGAAATCGTTCTGGATATCCTGAGCCCGGGCTTTGACTGCGTGGAAGTCGAAAACGAAAACGCAGAAACAGTCCGTTTTGAGATAAACGGAAATACTGCCGTGATTCCCGCAGACAGCCCTTTCCATAAGCCCGGCTTCTATAAAGCCGCGGCACTTTGCCGTGAAAGCGGCAAAATAAGCGAAGCCTGTGAGTACGCAGTCACCGGCCTTTCGCTCAGAGCCTGCGACGGTATTGAAACGTCCCAAGATGCCGATAACCCTTCCGTCATTGCCGCCGGAAGTCAAGTCCGCATTTCATTTTCGGGATCTGAAAAGGATAAACCTTATTTGATTTTCATTTACAGATTGAAAGACGGCGGCGAGACAGCCCGTTTCAGAGTGTGCGAGGAAGACCGATGTGCCGGATTTTGCCGCATTGAATTCCCGGAAAATGAGGAAGAGACGTATTACGTCCTGATGACCGCCCGCAACGCGTACGGTGAATATACTTCGGAATATCTGTATTTCAGGACGGTTAAATAAAAAAGAATCGTTCCCCATCATCTAAAGAAGCTTTCAGGCGGGCTTGATTCTGTGAGAGTCCATTTGAGGATTCAGTGCAGAAAAAGGCCCCCGTCCCCTTTTCGCAGCCTGTCTGAGCCGCAAGGCGAGTTCTACAGAAAAGGCAGAAAATCCGCAAAATCAAAAAGGAAGTCTTCATCTTAAGCAGGTACTTAAGTCTACGGACTTCCTTTTTGATTTTATATAAAGCGGATTTTCCATAAGGACGGGGGGCTTTTTCAAACGGTGATTTGCAAAAGATGCTTTTTGCAAATCAGAAGCCGACCATGGACTCTCACAGAATCAAGCCCGCACGAAAGCGCAAATAACCGCCAAAAAAGATAACAAAAGAGCCACGATGTAAGTCGGGTATTCCCCTGTTATCTCGCACTCTTTTTTCTTTACTTTTTTCGAGATTTGAGATATAATATCTATTAACTATACGATTGTAAAATGGTGATATTTGCGGCATCAGCCGTCAGGACGGAATCGTGAATCCGAATTGCATTTCCGTAACGAAGAAAGAATTGCAGAGAACAGGCTTTATGAAAGAAATACAATTTGACAAATTATACGAAGCGACAAAAAAAGGCGATTGCTTTGTTGAGGAAAAAATCGAAATCGCCCCATCAAGAAAGTCATATTTCAGGGCAAAGCGCGTCCTTGACGTGATTTTTTCCCTGATATTCATCATCCTTGCTTTTCTGCCGTCGCTGATTCTTGCAATTCTGATCAAGCTGACCTCAAGAGGCCCCGTCTTCTATCTTCAGAGAAGGGTCGGGCAATACGGAAAAGAGTTTTCAATTATCAAATTCCGCACTATGATAGTCAGCGCCGAGCCGGAAGGCCCCATAAAATCCATCGAGGAGGACCCCCGCGTCACGAAAATCGGGAAGCTCCTCAGAAAAACGCACATTGACGAAATACCTCAGCTGATAAACATCCTCAAGGGCGAAATGAGCTTTGTCGGTCCGAGACCTGAACGCCGCTACTTTTATGACAGATTTGCCGAATATATCGACGGATTTGAGCAGAGACTGCTGGTGCCTCAGGGACTTACCGGGCTTGCTCAGATTGAAGGGGACTATTTTACCAAACCCGAAAAGAAAATTATTTATGATATCTTTTATATCAGAAATGCGTCGGTCGGGATGGATATTGAGTTGGTTTTCAGGACGTTTTTGCAGGAGTTCAAAAAATAACGGCCGGGTCAGGGACTCTGACGTTTAAAGGTGACTTGCGTGAAACATTTTGAAATCCGTATCTAAAACATGCTTGTTTCACGCCCACTTTGTGCCTTTTGGCACAAAGTGCGAAGAAAGGAATGAATATTAATATGAAAAAGATAAAGAAAGCAACCGTTGTCAGTCTGTCAAGAGGAATTTTGGGCGAGCCCTTCATTGCTCACGAGCTGAATATCGGCAAAGAGAGAATGAAAGAGTTCGGGGTTGAACTGAGTTTTTCAGAGCACGCTCTGATGGGACTTGACTACGTTCAGAAGCATCCCGAAGCAAGAGCGAAGGACCTGCTTGATGCTCTCGGCAGTGACACGGATATGATCCTCTGTGCCATCGGCGGTGACGATACATACAGACTGCTGCCGTATTTGTTTGATAACGGGGACCTTGAAAAAGCCGCAAAGGGAAGTGACAAGGTTTTCCTCGGATTCTCTGATACGAGCGCCAATCATTTTATGTTCAATAAGGTCGGAATGAAGACGTTTTACGGACAGTCCTTCCTGTCGGACGTCTGCGAAATCGACAGAACCATGCTGCCTTATACCGAAAAGTATTTCAGAGAAATACTTGAAACCGGAACAATAAAAGAAATCACTCCGAGTGATATCTGGTATGACACGCGTGAAGATTTCTCCGTCAGTGCCGTCGGAACGTCCATGCCCTCACATAAAAATCAGGGCTTTGAGCTGCTTCAGGGAAGTCCCGTCTTTGACGGCGAAATTCTCGGCGGCTGTATAGATACGATTTTTGATTTCTTCAACGGCGAAAGATATGCGGATTCGCCCGTGCTTTGTGAAAAATACGGTCTGTTTCCTAAATCCGGGGAATGGAAATCAAAGATACTGCTGCTTGAAACCAGCGAGGAAAGACCGACTCCGGAAAAGTACGGACGAATGCTTTGCGAGCTGAAAAAACGCGGCGTATTTGACAGTGTAAGAGGAGTAATTATGGGTAAGCCCTTCTCTGAAGTTTATTTTGACGAATACAAAAAAATAATCGTTGACGTTATCGGAAACAGTGAGCTTCCGGTCGTCGCAAACGTCAATATCGGGCACGCAACCCCGCGCTGCATTATTCCTTTCGGGGTTCATGCAAGAGTTGACGCCGTAAAGCAGAAAATTACGTTTGACATCTGAGAAAGGATCCGGTATATGCCTTGGGGCTGAATCGACCGGAATATTGCATCTATGAAACTGGATTCGATTTATAAAAAAACAAAAACGGGACTCGCCGTTGAGTTCAGAAGCGCTTCACCTGCCGATGCTCAGATAATGATTGATTATCTGAAAAAAGTCTGCGGAGAAACGCGGTTTCTGCTCAGCGAGGCGGAGGACGTAAATTATACCCTTGACGGTGAGAAAACCTATCTTGAAAATTACGAAAACTCAGAGCGCGGACTTATGCTCAATGCGTACGTTGACGGAAAGCTTGCGGGAAACGCATCATTTGATGCGGTAAACCCTGCCAAACGTCTGTCCCACAGGGCAAGTATGGGAATTGCGGTTTTCTCTGAGTACTGGGGTCAGGGAATCGGCGAGGAACTGATCGAGATTCTGATTGAAAAAGCCGGGCAGTGCGGATATGAAATTCTCGAGCTTGACGTTTTTGCGAAAAACGCAAGAGCACGTCATCTTTACGAAAAGCTCGGATTTGAAGAAAGAGGCTGCCTGAAGAGTGCCGTAAAGTACGCGGACGGCAGCTATGACGACCTGGTCCTGATGCAGCTTGCGCTGTGATACTCCTGCCGGAAAAAATCCCCCGATCATTTTTGCGGATATAGCCTGTAACAGCGTTGATTTGTGCTATAATATAGGTATTGTCTGCACCGAAACGAACAAAAACGAGGAGCTTTGACAGATGGCATTTGATATGCGTTCTGCAATTATTGCAGTTGATTTTTTCTCAGTACTGATTTGTATAGTTCTGTGCTACGGAAATATATTTGAAGCCAAAAACAAGAACAAAAGCGGAATAATGTATTCGATAATGGTAATTACCGACTTCGTTGCATTGATATCCGATGCACTTTCATATATATTCAGCACCAGGGTCTTTTTCTACCTGACAAACACGCTGACGATGTCATTGTCCTTGCTGTTAATACTGGAATTCATCATTTTTATGGGTTTTTACCAGAACGAGCTCGGTCAGCAGATGAAATTAAGAAAAATAAACGAATATTCCGTCTCCGCAGTTCTCTGTCTGATTTGTCTGCTCATTACGGTGTTCGGATGTCTGAATGACTGGATTTTTACTTACGGGGAAAACGGTGAATATATCGACGGAGAGCTGTTTGGTGTTTATCTGGCAGCCAATATCATTACAACGGGACTGGCTCTGGCGATTATCATAAAAAACCAAAAGCATTTTACCTCAAAAATCAGCATTGCTGCAATAGTATATGTTTTGCTCCCCGCAATCGTGGCAATTATCAACACCTTGATACCCGATTTCTCGTTTGCATATCCCGCCTGCGCCATATCTCTTCTCGCCTTCTATATTCTGACACAGTCTGTGGCTGCCGTTAAGCTTGAGACCGAAAAACAGCAAAACCGCTATCATGCAACTCACGATGCGCTGACCGGTCTTTACGGCAGACTTGCATATCAGGAAAAAATAGAGGAGCTCGAAAAATCACATACAACGGTCGGAGTCGTATTCACCGACGTCAACGGGCTGAAAATCGCAAACGATACGATGGGGCACGCTGCCGGAGACCGGTTGCTGATTGATTATGCCGAAATACTGACAAGAGTCTTTACGAAAGATTACGTTTACAGAATAAGCGGAGATGAGTTCGTCGTAATTTATGAAAAAGGCTTCAAGGATTCGTTCGAGAAGATAATCGAGCATTTTTATGCGGAAATTGCAAAGAATGAAATAGCGTCTGTCGGTCATAAATACGGAAGAGGCAGCGATATCAACAATCTGATATCCGAGTCTGAAAACGAAATGTACATTCAGAAAGAGCAATATCATAAGGCTCATCCTGAAATGAGTAGGTGATAAATGTCATGATAAATTTGAGATGCTATTCAAAGCCTGATTCCGAGAATGCACGCACAGAAAGACTGTGCATTTTCCAGAACGCAGCAGGTGTATTTCTTTCGGTGTTATCTCTGCTGTTTATGAGTATTGAAATGCTTTCCGGAATTTTCGGAATTTTGGCTATTTTGATGTTTATTATTGCAGCAAGAAATGCCGTGACTGCCAAACGGATACTGCATTTTGCTGTTTCCATGTGGCTTGGGCTGAGCATACGTAATATGCTGCTTTTCGGGCTGAATCCTCTTTATATGCTGGCTGTCAGTCTGACATTAATCCCTATTGTGCTTGTTTTTACCGGAGCTGCGCTTATCGACAATAAACTCAGAAAAAGAGGATTCGGTTTTTTCGCTGCGTTTGTTTTCCCGGTGGCGGCCACGCTTGTCTGTATGGCAATGGTGTTATTGAATCTGGGGAATAATTACAACACGATGACATACGTTATGTGCATTCCTCTGATGACCGGCAATCTGACTGTATTCGGTGAATACGTACTGACCTTCTTTTTTTGCCTGATTATTTCGCTTTTTGCAAACTGCTTTACAGAAAAACTGGAGCTCAGACGTTCCGTTTATTATCTTATTACCGTTTTGGCCGTTTCAGCATTACTGATAACCGGAGTCTTGTTTGCGAACAAAGACGAAGCTCCTGATTATTATCTGAATGTTGCACTGGCAAACCATGAAAAAATGGATATGGTCGGCAATACCGAAGTGGAAATCACTACGGAATACAGGGTGAACCTTTTTGAAAAAACGGTCAGGGAGGCAGCGGAGGCCGGGGCTGATCTGCTCGTTCTTGCGGAAGAATATACAACTCTGGCAAAGGAAGAAGAGGCAGCAGTGCTGGGTATATTCTCGGATATAATCAGGGAAAATCAGCTTCCGACCGTGGTTTGTGTTGACTGTTCGGGCGAAGACGGCGGACTCAATACGGATAGTGCATATCTTTACAATTCAGACGGCGAAATGATTCTGAAATACCTGAAGCGCAATCTCGTTCCGTTTGTTGAAGCAGGATATTATGAAGCCGGAACGGATTTCCCGCAAAGCATCAGCTGTATGATAGGCGGACATGAGATTTCCCTCGCTCTGATAATCTGTTTCGACCTCAATGACGATTTTCTGATTCGGAAAATATCGAAAGGAACCGAACTTCTTATAGCGCCTTCCTGGGACTGGAATTATTGCAATTATGATCAGAAAAGAACCAGAATCAGGTCGGTTGAGCTTAATACAACGTTGATAAAGCATACATATGACGGCTTTTCTTTCGTGTCGGGACCGTCCGGACTGACAGGAGACTATGTCGACAATCGCGGACAGTATGAAAACGTTACCCTTGTTCAGGTTCCGATTTGGGAAAAATAAGTTGGCTGAATAATTATATTAAATGAAGGTTGACCATGATGTTTGATAAGTATATTGAAGAAACAAATGAAGAACTGAAACAGTTTATACGTGAGCTTGCCGTAATTCCGGCGCCCTCTCATCACGAAGAAAAGAGAGCTGCTTTCGTCAAGGCCTGGATGGAAAAGAACGGGGCAGAAGGGGTATATATCGACGAAGCTCTGAACGTCATCTGGCCGATAAACGTTACGGATGACAACGATCTTTACGTATTTATGGCACATACCGACGTCGTGTTCCCGGATACGACTCCGCTGCCTTTCCGTGAAGATGAAGACCGGTTCTACTGCCCCGGTGTCGGAGATGATACGGGCTGCCTTGCGGTACTTTTGCACTCCGTCCGTTATTTCACAAAGCAGGGAATAAAGCCGAAGACCGGTCTTCTCATAGTTGCGAATTCATGTGAAGAGGGACTCGGAAATCTCAAGGGCTCTCGCAGAATCATCGACGACTTTATGCCGAGAGTCAAAGGACTTATAACCGTTGACGGCAGCCCCGGATCAATTGTTACCCGCGCCGTGGGTTCACACCGTTACCGTGTGACCGTGAAAACGGAAGGCGGTCATTCCTGGGGATCATTCGGAAACAGAAACGCGATTGCCTGCCTGTCCTCGCTTATTTCATCGCTTTACAGTGTGAAGGTCCCTTCAAAGCCAGATTCACGCACGACGTACAACGTAGGTATAATTGAAGGCGGAACGTCTGTTAATACGATTGCTCAGGAAGCATCGATGATGTATGAGTACCGGTCCAATGACATCGAGTGCCTTGGAATCATGAAGAATATGTTTGAGAAAATGATTGAGGGATACCGTGCCACCGGAATTACGGTCAACGTCGAATTGCTCGGGGAACGCCCCTGCGGTGTTGAGCTTGACAAAGAGGAATATGAAAAATTCTTGAAGCCGTTTATCGATGCCGAGAGCGAGGTCAATGGGAAAGAACCCGCACGTCATGCCGGTTCCACGGATTGCAATTATCCTCTTTCAAAGGGAATTCCCGCTGTCTGCATCGGAGGATGCAAGCACATTGGCTGCCATACCAGAGAAGAGTACCTGGTTTTGTCGTCTCTGCCCACAGGAATGAAGATCGTTATGACGGGCCTTGCATCTTTCTTTGAAGGGCAGCAAAGCTGAGCGGAATTCCGGACCAAAGAAACGCCCAACGCCTTTTGAAAATAAACAGTATATAGTGAGAAATAATATGAATTTAATACCGAGTTTTCAGGTCAATCACGCACTGCTCGTGCCCGGAATTTATGAATCCCGCGTGGACACTGTCGGCGATCGGTTCGTGACAACCTATGATATAAGAATGAAGACTCCGAATAAGGAGCCCGTAATTCATCCGAATGCGATGCACACGATTGAGCACATCGTTGCAACCTATCTGCGCAACGACGCCGAATGGAAGGACAGAGTCGTATACTGGGGACCGATGGGCTGCCTGACCGGTTGTTATCTGATTCTCAAGGGCCGTCCGGCTCCCGCTGAGCTGCTGCCGCTGATGATCCGCGCTTTTGAATATTGCGCGGCATACGAGGGCGAGGTTCCCGGGGCAGGTCCCGTAAACTGCGGGAACTATCTGCTTCACGATCTTCCCATGGCAAAATACGAGGCTGCAATGTACGCGGAAAGGCTGAAGACCGCCCCCTGCTTCGAATATCCCACTGAAGAGAGAATAGTAACGGAAAAGGGACACACCTTTTTCGATTCGTGAAAACATATTTTGCTTTGACATAGACAAATTACAACGGAGGTTTTAAAATGCAGGAGCTCGAAAAACAGTTTCATCTGAAATGCACTGAAGGCGACATAGGAAAATACGTAATTCTTGCAGGAGATCCCGGCAGAATACCCGCCATTGGTTCATATTTCGATGATGCAAAGCAGATTTCTTATAACCGCGAATTCAACGTTTATACGGGAACACTGCTCGGTGAAAAGGTTACTGCATGTTCTACGGGAATCGGAGGACCGTCTGCGGCAATAGCTATGGAAGAACTGCACAACTGCGGTGCTGATACCTTTATCCGTACGGGAACCTGCGGCGGTATTGATACCGACGTTCAGTCCGGTGATATCGTGGTTGCGACCGGTGCAATACGTTTTGAACACACCTCCGTCGAATATGCTCCCCTTGAATTTCCGGCTGTGGCAGATCCGGATATCGTCATTGCGCTGAGAGAAGCGGCACGCGAACTCGGCTGCAGAACCCATACCGGTGTCGTTCAGTGCAAGGATTCATTCTACGGACAGCACAGTCCGGGAAGAATGCCCGTGTCCTATGAGCTTGAACAGAAATGGGAAGCCTGGCGCCGTCTCGGGGTCAAAGCCTCGGAAATGGAATCCGCCGCACTTTTCATTGTGGCAAGCGCACTGCACTGCCGCTGCGGCTCCTGCTTCCACGTAATCTGGAATCAGGAAAGAGAAAGGGAGGGACTCGACCAGAAAATGAACGAGGATACCTCAAAATCTGTAGAAACCGCAGTCGAAGGAATGAAGAAAATCATTCTGCTTGACAGAAATTCAAAGTAAAAGGAAGAAAAATCATGGCTTGTACAACAATTCTTGTCGGTAAAAAAGCATCAAACGACGGCTCTACCATGACCGCGAGAAACGATGACGGAAGCTTTACTGTCAAAAAGCTTGTTGTCGTTACCCCGGATAAGCAGCCGAAAAAATATAAAAGCGTAATTTCACACCTTGAAATCGACCTGCCGGACAATCCTCTGCGCTATACCTGCACCCCGAGTGTGGATCTTTCAAACGGTATCTGGCCCGCAAACGGCATCAATTCCGAAAACGTGGCAATGACTGCAACCGAAACTCTCACCTCAAATCCGAGAGTACTTGCCGCAGACCCGCTGGTCGTATATAAAAAAGCCGAAACCCGCAGACAGAAGGACGTTCCCGGCGGAATCGGCGAAGAAGATCTGGTCGTTCTGGTTCTGCCCTATATCCGCAGTGCCCGTGAAGGAGTGCTTCGTCTCGGCTCTCTGCTTGAACAGTACGGAACCTATGAGATGAACGGAATTGCCTTCAACGACAAGGACGAATGCTGGTGGCTCGAATCAATCGGAGGCCATCACTGGATAGCAAGACGCGTAAAGGATGACGAGGTTGTCATTATGCCGAACCAGTTCGGTATGGATCACTTTGACTTCGACGACGCATACGGAGAGGGAAAGGAAAATCTGTGCTCCGCGGATCTGCGCGAATTCGTCGAAAAGAATCATCTTTACATCGGACGGGACGGAGTCTTCAATCCGAGACTTGCCTTCGGTTCACATTCGGACTCCGACCACGTATACAATACGCCAAGAGCCTGGTTTATGGCGAGATATTTCCTGCCTACGACCTATAAATGGGACGGTGACAACGCCGACTTTACTCCCGAAAGCGACAATATTCCCTGGTCCTTCGTGCCCGAGAAGCTCGTGACGGTTGAAGACGTTAAATATATACTGTCTTCACATTATCAGGGTACTCCTTACGATCCATATTCTGCACAGAACAGTCCGAAAAAAGCGATTTACCGCTCAATCGGTATCAACCGTACGGACGTAATGGCAATACTTCAGATTCGCGGCTATATGCCGGAGCCTCTGCAGGGAGTTGAATGGATCTGCTTTGCTTCAAATGCTTTCAATCAGGTGCTGCCCGTATATTCAAACGTCGACGATATGCCGGAATTCCTGAGCCGCGTCGGCACCGACGTCTCAACTGCCAATTTCTACTGGTGCTCAAGACTTATAGCTGCTCTTGCCGATCCGATTTACGGTTCCGTAATTCAGAACATCGAAAGATACCAGGGAACACTCATCACTTACGGTCGGACAATTCTGGAAGAATACGATAAGAAGATGACAGAAAGCGGCGATTTCACTCTGTGCGCCGAAGCAAACAAAAAGCTCTGCGATATGGCAAGAAAGGAGACCGTATCTGCTCTCGGAACCGTGCTCAAGGTTTCGTCACAGCACATGAAAAACGGTTACAATCGCGCGGATAACTGATATATGGATACCAAAAACTTAAAATCAATGCTGATTGCCTTCGGCGCGGCGATAATCTGGGGCGTTGCCTTTGTCGCGCAGTCTGACAGTTCAGCTCCTACTTTTATGTTCAATGCGGCAAGGTCGTGGGTTGCCGTTCCTTTTCTGCTTCTCGTCATCCTGCTTTTCACGAAATGGGATTTAAAACACTGGCTGTGGGAAGAAGACAGAGAGGCAACGCGAACTTTGTGGACAGGCGGAACTCTTATGGGGGTCGCGCTGTTTGCGGCGACCTTTATGCAGCAGCACGGAATGGACCTTGGAACCGTTTCGGGGAAAGCAGGGTTCATTACGGCACTTTATATGATACTCGTACCTATCGGGGGGCTTGTTCTCGGTAAGAAAACGGGAATCAACGTCTGGATAGCTGCTGTGATAGCCGTTGCCGGACTTTATCTTATCTGCATAGGCGACGATTTCAGCATTCAGACAAGCGATTTGTACGTTCTCGGCTGCGCATTCTGCTTTATGGTGCAGATTCTGCTTATTGACCGGTTTGCAGTAAAATGCAACTGCATCAAGCTTTCCTGCGTGCAGTTCATTACCTGTGCCGTGCTTTCCACTGCGGCTTCTCTGATTTTTGAACGCGGATCGCTGCCGGAAATCGATTCGATTCTTTCTGCCAATGCCCGGCCGATACTCTATCTCGGTGTTTTTTCATCGGGTATTGCATATACCATGCAGATGCTTGCTCAGAAAGGGTCAAATCCCACCGCCGTTTCGATAATTATGTCGATGGAATCGGTTTTCTCGGTCCTTGCGGCATGGATTATCAAGAATGAAACCCTGTCAGTAAAAGCATATATCGGCTGCGGACTTATGTTCATAGCCGTCCTCTTTACTCAGTTTGATTTCCTTTTCGTTCCGTCGAAAAAAGAAAGATAAGCTGAAGAATTTATACATTATTATTGTAAAAGGAGGCAGAAATGAGCGGAAACGGATTCAAAAACAAAATCAAATCCGGCAGGAACGGAATCCTGCGGATGAGCATCGTGGTTCTTGCGTTTCTTGTTCAGGTCGCCCTTGCCGTCAGCCTTTTTACCTGGCTTAACAATTATTCATCATATGTGCAGATGTTTATGTCTGCCTGTGCCCTGGTTACTGTTACGGTTCTTTATTCAACCGATAAAACCTCGGCGATGAAAATGCCGTGGATTATTATGATACTGCTGATGCCGATTTTCGGTATAACGGTTTATTATCTTGTCGGTTACGATACCACGGTGTCAAAGATGAAAAAGCGTTATATAAAAACGGACGGTGAATTGCTCCCGCTGCTGCCTGAGTGTTCAGAGCTCCTGAACGAAAAAAAGACGGCAGACCCCGTCAGCACTGCAATTGCAAATTATCTTGTAAAGAATTCAGGATATCCCGCATACAATAACTCGGATACGGTGTATTTTGATGATGCCGAAAAGGGCTTTGAAGCTCAGCTTGAAGCAATGGCAAAGGCTGAAAAGTTCATTTTTATGGAATATCACGCCATCGAGAACGCCGAAAGCTGGGACAGAGTTATGGATGTGCTTGAAGACCGTGTTTCGCACGGCGTTGAAGTGCGTATTCTGTATGATGATATGGGAAGTATCGGTTTTGTCGACGTGGATTTTGCCGAAGCGCTTGAGAATGCCGGAATAAAATGCCGCGTTTTCAATCCCTTCCATTTCGGAAGAAACATCTTTCTCAATAACCGAGACCACAGAAAAATCACAGTAATCGACGGATATATCGGATTTACCGGCGGATACAATATTGCCAACGAATATTTCAACGTCACTCATCCCTACGGTCAGTGGAAGGATACGGGAGTCTGTATTTTCGGGGATGCGGTCAAAAATCTGAGCGCAATGTTCCTTGAAATGTGGAATGCGTCGGAAGGGGAGAGCGAGGATTATTCAAAGTATCTCGCGGCCGTTCCCTATACGGCAGTCGAAAGTGACGCCTTAATTCAGCCTTATGGCGAAATACCGACCGATGATAAGCACATCGGGGAAGACGTGTATATCAGTATGGTGGGAATGGCGACGGAATACTGCTGGTTTATGACTCCTTATCTCATCATCACCGATGAAATGCAGCATGCACTGAGTCTTGCCGCACGCCGCGGGGTTGACGTCAGGATTATTACACCCGGAATTCCGGATAAAAAGATAGTATACAACGTAACCCGTTCGTTTTATAAGAATCTGATGAAAAACGGGGTAAAAATATACGAGTGGAGTCCCGGCTTCTGCCACGCCAAAATGTGCGTCACTGATGATAAGCGCGCAATATGCGGAACCATCAATCTCGATTACCGCAGCCTTTACCATCATTTCGAGGATGCCGTATTTATGAGCGGCTGTTCGGCAGTAGGTCAGATACGCACAGATCTCGAAAAGTGCATGGCTGAGTCGAGAATTATCGGAAACGATTTCTTTACGGGCTTTGCTCACAGATTAAGACACGTCGGTCAGCTTGTGCTGCGCGTGTTTGCAGAATTGCTGTAATTTTTACAAATATTAAATCTCAAAGGAGAAAAATCATGAACATTTGTGTACAATCCGGCGGACTTACCGGTCATTTCCCCGTAAACGAGCTGTTTCAGCATATTGCAGATGCAGGCTTTTCATCCGTAGACCTTAATATTGATACTTCAATTTCCCGTCAGGTTCTTCTCAACAAGAGAAACCAGGGACTTACGATATATGAAAAGAGCATGCCCGAAATCATTGCTCATTTCCAGCCTGAGATTGATGCAATCAAGGCTGCCGGACTTTACATTTACCAGGCTCATGCTCATTTCCCGGCAGTTGTCCCGAAGGATGATCTCACGACTCTCGATTACAGTATTGAGCTTTACCGGAAGCAGATTCTGCTCTGCCAGTATATGGGCTGCCGCAGACTGGTTATTCACCCTATCTGCCATGACAAGACAGACAAGGCTCATTCACAGAAGTTCATCGACGAACTCAACGTCAAGCTTTACACATCGCTGATAGACACAATCAAGCAGACGGACGTTATCGTCTGCCTTGAAAACCTTTTCTACGGCTTTTCCGGAATGATTATGGAAGGTGCCTGCTCCGATCCTCACGACGCCATTGCTCTTATCGATATGCTCAATGAAACTGCCGGCAAGGAATGCTTCGGTATCTGCGTTGATACGGGACATCTGAATCTGCTCGGAAAGAATCAGTACAATTACATCACCGCTCTCGGAAAGAGAATCAAGGCTTTCCACATTCATGACAACGACGGAAAGAGCGACCTGCATCTTGCTCCTTACACCGGAACGGTTGACTGGGAAGATTTCTGCCGCGCTGTCAAGGAAATCGGCTACGAAGGAGACCTCAGCTTCGAAACCTTTGCTCAGTACAGACCTGAAAGAATTCCCGAAAAGCGCGCCGTTCTTCCTTTCCTGAACCTCGTTGCAGAAATGGGCAGAATATTCAGAACCAAGATTGGCGAATAATTGAATGCATTTTTTGCAGAGAGACAGAGGGACACTTTCCTCTGCCTCACTGCATCCAATAAAAAAACAAAGGAATAAACCCGTGAAAAAAACAACAATCAGAATTATTGCCGCCGTGGCGGCATTCGTTATGGTACTCTGCTGCACTGCCTGCGGCTCGGAAACCGAAACAAAGAGCGAATACACAGCTGAAATCGTAATAAAGGATTTCGGTACAATTACGGTAGAGCTTTATCACGACATCGCCCCCATAACAGTTGAACATTTTGTAAAACTTGCGGAAAGCGGTTCGTACGACGGCGCATACGTCACGCGTATGCAGCAGGATTTCGTTCTGCAGGCGGGCGATGGTGCAAAGGACACGTCAACCATCAAAGGCGAATTTTCGGCCAACGGCGTAAAGAATGACCTTTCACATACAAAAGGCGTCCTTTCCATGGCCCGTTCAAGCGATAATGACTCTGCTTCAAGTCAGTTCTTCATTATGCTTTCCGACAACTACACTTCGTCTCTTGACGGAAGCTATGCCGCTTTCGGAAAAGTTACCGACGGCTGGGACGTCGTTGAGGCCATCGTCGCCAGCTTCACGTCTGACGATTTCACCGCCGACTACTACGGTTCCGTGATGGGATTCCTCAAGGATTCCTCAAGACTCACCATTGAAACGGTAAGAATCAAATAAATCAGCCAGGGGACGTAAGTGGTGGCTAAAAATCAGCCGGGGGACGGTTCTGCGGACCAGGGGACGTTTCCGGTGGTTCAAAATGAACCACCGGAAACGTCCCCTGGTCCGC
>DCGL01000118.1 GCA_002314565.1 Clostridiales bacterium UBA1779 | reverse complement strand
CGATAACGGAGTTGCATCCGTGTGCGATATTAGCAAAGGGGCCTCCGTGAACGAAGGCGGGTGTACCTTCGAGTGTCTGAACGAGATTCGGCTTGAGAGCATCCTTCAATAGAGCAGTCATTGCGCCGACAGCCTTCAGATCCCCGGCTGTAACGGGCTTTCCGTCGTAGGTGTAGCCGACAATGATGCGGGCAAGGCGCTCCTTGAGGTCTGTAATTGAGGAAGCGAGGCAGAAAACGGCCATAATTTCCGAAGCAACCGTGATGTCAAAGCCGTCTTNNCAGCCGTGGGCGATGTTGGCGAAGGGGCCGCCGTGGACAAACACGGGCGTGCCCTCGAGGGTCTGGACGAGGTTGGGCTTGAGCGCGTCCTTCAGCAGAGCGGCCATTGCGCCCTCGGCCTTCAGCTCATGGGCAGTGACGGGCTTGCCGTCGAAGGTGTAGGCCACGATGATGCGGCCGAGACGGGCCTTGAGGTCCATGATGTCGCTGGCGAGGCAGAGCACCGCCATGATCTCGCTCGCGACGGTGATGTCGAAGCCGTCCTCACGGGGCACGCCCTGCATCTTGCCGCCGAGACCGTCTACAATGTTACGGAGCTGGCGGTCGTTCATATCGACGCAGCGCTTCCAGGTGATGCGTCTGGGGTCAATTCCGAGCGCATTTCCCTGCTGAATATGGTTGTCAAGCATGGCAGCCAGCAGATTATTTGCGGCTCCGATGGCGTGGAAGTCACCGGTGAAATGCAGGTTGATGTCCTCCATCGGTACAACCTGTGCGTATCCGCCGCCGGCAGCTCCGCCCTTAACTCCGAAAACCGGTCCAAGGGAGGGCTCGCGCAGAGCAACGGTAACGTTTTTGCCGATTCTTGAAAGTCCGTCGGCAAGTCCGATGGTGGTTGTGGTCTTTCCTTCTCCGGCAGGGGTGGGAGTAATTGCAGTGACAAGAACCAGTTTGCCGTTTTCGCGTTTCGTGTCTTCGAGAAGACCCAGGTCAATCTTTGCCTTGTACTTTCCGTAGGGCTCCACGTACTTCTCGTCAACCTTTGCCTTAGCGGCGATTTCGTACACAGGCTTCATCTCGCAGGCCTGTGCAATCTCAATGTCAGAGAGATATGCCATTGTATTCCTTCTTTCTCCGGGGACCGGAAATATATTATCTGTATAAATGACGGGTTTTGTGCTCCTTCTTTTATGGAAGGAGTTCAAAAATCATCCTTTTTTCGCTGAAATCACGTTGTATATCAGGATGGAGTCCAAAACCAGGGCCGCGCCGATGATTCCGAGCACGCCGAGGTGCTCGTTTATGAAAATTGCGGCGAGGATGGGGTTGAGCACGGGCTCCACGCCGGATACGAGGGCGGAGGTCACCGGCGAAATGTTCTTGATTCCGGCCGACAGACAAAGCTGCGCCAAGCCCTGCTGGATAAAACCGAGGCAGAGTATTCCGGCAATTGTTTTCGGATTTGCGGCGGTTGCAGCGAAATCGGCCTGAATGAAGAACGGAAGATCGATGAGGGCAGACAGCGAATATGCCAGAAGAATTGCAGTGAACGGTTCTGAATCCTCACGGCTGTTGAAAATGAAGAATCCGGCATAGGTGAGGCCGGAAAAGAGCGAAAGAGCGTTGCCGATCATCGCCCGGGAGCCTCCTTCCATACTCAGAGAGCCGAGGGACATAAGAATTACGCCGGCAATTACGGCAATGCAGACTCCGATTTCAAGCTTTGTCGGTTTCTTTTTATAGAAAATTGCCATAATAAGAATGACAAAAACAGGCATTGTGAACTGCAGAACGATTGTATTCCCGGCCGAGGTCAATTTATTGGACAGGGCAAAACAGTTGTTCGTCACACTTATGCAGACAGCAGCCAACAGCACCGACTTATTGATGACAAACTTATGTTTTTTAATGAGCAGAACCGTCAGAATGAGCAGTCCTGCCAGAACCGATCTTGCCCAGTTTATTGCCAGTGCATTCCAACCGTCGATAAGCTTGAAAAACATGCCTCCAATGGCAAAGAATACCGCCGAAAGCAGGACCAGAACCGTCGATAAGCTCTTATTTTCAATGGGCTTCATTGGCGGCGGTTTCCTTATGTCTTCTGATGCGAAGGTTGATAGTCTCAACGTATTCGTCGGCCGTGGCATCGACGAGAACGGGGAACTCGGCGACAACGTTTCCGTCATTATCCGTAAGCCTGAGATGTCTGTATTTCGTCTTGCCGGAGTACCCCTGTTTTTCGGTCTTGATAAGCTCGGCAGAGGCAAGTGCAGTATAATCTACGTAAAAGAACTTGTCTTCCATAGGTTTTTCGGCGGAAATAAGCGAAATTTCGCGCTCCCCGATGTCAATTCCATGAAGCCGGAGTGCAAAAGCGGACATAGCATAAATCGAGGACCTGACCTTTGAGTCCGAACCGACCTTGTGCAGGATGTCGGGGCGGTCAAAGCAGAAGGTGTCGAAGCTGACGGGCTCGAATTTGTCGTCAATTTCACGTCTCTGAGCCCCGTACGTATGTTCAAAACGGAGTTTTGCAGCGTTCGTTTCGGTAAAATGCTTCTTGAATTCGTTCATAAAGTCTTCCTGAGCTCTCGGAAGGAGCGAATCGATTTCGCTGTCCTTCAGCTTCATCTGGAAATAAACGATAAGGCAGATGGCCCCGGCAAGAGTGAGGACGAGTCCGATTGACGTCGTGATTCCGCGGCTGATTCCCCTTGTGTTTGAAAGGATAATGACCATCAACAGTCCGATTCCAACTGCCGCTGCCCCTGCGACGATAGGCCAGGTTGGCAGATTCTGTGCAAAGTACTTTTTGATTCTCTCGTAATCGATATTCATTTTGCTGTTTTTGCCTTCGATTCTGAAAATTTTGGGAATGCCTTGAAAAACAATTCCCATATTAAAAATAATATATTATTATACTACATATATTATAAAAGTCAATTGATTTTTTGAATTATTCGATATAGTTTCAAAGGGTTAAAAGAACGGACAAGTATTAATGCGAATATCATATAATATTAATCGTTGTTTATTACTTTTTGAATTTTATATTAAAAGCGGACCAGGGGACGTTTCCGGTGGTTCAATTTGAACCACCGGAAACGTCCCC
>DCGL01000099.1 GCA_002314565.1 Clostridiales bacterium UBA1779 | reverse complement strand
CCGCGGTCCTTTTTCTGCACTGAATCCTCAAATGGGCCTCGCAGAACGAATCCGGCACAGAAGGTCTGAAAAAGAATGCCGCAGAAGAGAAAGCGGCGGCAGCGGCATTCGAACAAGCGAAAAACCACACTCAGCGAATGCCGCCGAGCAATACGCAAAGGATTTGGCATTCGGCAGGCAATCTTATGTTGAAAAAAGAATGCCGCAGGACAGAAAGCGGCGGCAGCGGCATTCGTACAGGCGGAAAAACACACTCAGCGAATGCCGCCGAGAGTTATTGCAAGGAAACGGCATTCGGCAGGCAATCTTATGTTGCAAAAAGAATGCCGCAGGACAAAAAAGCAAGGGCCGCGGCCCTTGCTTTTTTGATGTGTTCAATAAGTTCCTTCTGTGTTCCCGGTGGCGCTTACGATGTTTTCCTTGCGGCGTGAGCTTGCTATGCGCTTCTGCAGTTCTTCGAAATAGAGCTGCTCGTCGAAGGGGATGGCGATTTCTTTTCCGAGCCAGGCGGAAAGGTGGATGGCGTTGGAAATCGTCAGACCGTTGATGCCCTCGCGGCCGTCGGCAACGAGAGGCTCGCCGCGAAGAATGGCGGCGGCAAACTTGCGAAGGACGCCCTTGTGCTGGGGATTCTCACCGTCGGTTTCGACTTCGACGGTTTCTGCCTTGGGATGACCGAATACGCTTGTGTTGGTGGCCGAGAATTCGTCAATCGGCTTATTGAGCTTTTTGAGAACGAGACTTTCCTTATCGCAGATAAGCGTTGCCCCGTCCATTACGATTTCAAAGCGGTTCGTTCCGGGATAATCGCCGGTTGAAGTGATGAACGAACCCGTTGCTCCGTTTGCATATTCGCAGTAAACTGTGACGTCGTCTTCAACTTCAATATCGTGCCATTTACCGAATTTCATGTGTGAATCAATCAGAACGGGCATTCCGCAGATCCACTGCCAGAGGTCAAGCTGATGCGGGCACTGGTTGAGCAGAACTCCGCCGCCTTCTCCGCTCCAGGTTGCTCTCCAGTCACCGGAGTCATAGTAGAACTGTGGACGGTACCAGGTTGTGATAATCCAGTTCGTGCGGCGGATGTTTCCGTATTCGCCGGACTGAACGATTTCGCGCATCTTGCGGTATACGCAGTTCGTGCGCTGATTGAACATCATACCGAAAACGAGCTCGGGATGTTTGTCAGCTTCTGCCATCATCTCTCTGACCTGAAGAGTGTAAACTCCTGCCGGTTTTTCGCACATAACGTGCAGTCCGTGACGGAAGGCGTCTATGCTCATTTCCGGATGGAAATAGTGAGGAATGCAGACGAGCACGGCCTCGCATTTGCCGGATGCAATCAGTTCACTGCCCTCTGAAAAGAGCGCAGGCTCGGGATTTTCGGTCTTTCCCGCGGCTTTTGCTTCGGCAAGATATTCCTTTGCCCAGGTAAGTCTTTCCGGACGGCGGTCGGCAAGAGCCGTAACCTCGATTTCGGGGACCTCTCCGTCAATTATCGTTTTGAAATGGCCGGAGCCCATATTACCGACTCCGATAATACCGACTTTAACTTTCTGTGACATTATCTTATCCTCTCATTCAAATTTCAGTCTTTTGCACCGAGTGCACGCAGATTCTCAAGGCTTACTCTGAGACAGTCGTAAGCATCCTCGTCATAGCAGTGGTCCTGCTCAACGAAGGCATATTTTACCCCGGCCTTGCGGCAGGAGTTCAGAATTGCGGGGTAATTCAGGTTTCCGCGTCCGACAGGAGCCATTCTCGTTGCCTGATCGGCGCCGGAGTACACCATATCCTTGAAATGGATGCAGTCAACGCGCCCGGCAAGCTTTTCGAGCCACTGTGCGGGGTCTCCTCCGCCGGCTGTAACCCAGTAAACGTCAAGGGTGATGCCCATATCCGATGCGGGATATTTTGCTGCGATATAATCGAGAACGGTCGTTCCGTCAGCCGTTTTTGAAAATTCCATATTGTGGTTGTGATACATGAACTTGAGTCCTGCATCACGGATTTTTTCAATTGCAGGTGCAAGGCTTTCAAAGCAGGAGTCCAGCAATTCCATATTGCAGCCGCTGTTCTTGAAATCGGGGACGGAGCCGAGGCCCACGTAGCCTGCGCCGAAAATTTTGTGCTCCTCAATTACCTTATCCGTTTCTTCAACGATTCTCTTGAGAGGAGTATGTGTGATAGGAGCTTCAAGACCGTATTTTTCAAGTTTTTCCTTCATCCATCCGGCTTCATAAGCACAGATGCCGGACAGTTGAACTGCCCGATAGCCCATTTCGGAGCAAATACGCAGGGTGTTATCCAATCCCTCAAGCGTGTCGCATTTTTTTCTTACCGTATATAACTGTGCACCGATAATCATTTGCTTAACCTTTCCCGGAACTTCATCTGCGTTCCGTCTGCCGTTTTTGCGGCAGTTTTCGTTTTTCGCTGATTTTTCCGAACGAACAATCACATTTTTTCAATTAAGCCGCGCAGAGACGTTACGGCGTAATCGAAGGCCTCGCGGCCGCTTGAGAACACAAGTTCCCCGCCGACGTCGGGGCGCTTTCCTCCTTCAAGATCGCGCAGACCGTCGAAAACGGTAAGATGCGGCTCAAGAGTGAGGACTTCAATCTTCTTTTCTTCGAAGTTTTTCAACAACTGCAAAAGATTTCCGTCACCGGTTCCGGGAGGAACAACGTGACCGTCCCATCTTGCGTCCTTGATGTGAGCGTAATAAATATAATCCTTTACGAGCTCCCAGCCCTTCAGCGTATCTGCTCCGCACTGAACGTAGTTCGCAGGGTCGAAAATGCCGTAAAGCTCCGGCAGTGCCTGATGAAGCTCGGCACAGCGCTCGGGAATATCGCCGTAAATGCCCTTTTCATTTTCGTGGCAGAGGCGGACTCCGCTTCCCTTTGCCTTGTCAATCATAATCTCAAGGCGGCGGACGACCTCATCGAGATATTTTTTGTCTCCTTCCGTTTCAAAGAAACTGAAAAGACGGATATTTTCGGCACCGCAGATGACTGCCGTGTCAAGAATGCGCATAAATCTGTCGGTTTCATCGTCTCTCGGCGAATTGATGCTGACCTTGCCGATGGGTGAGCCGATGGACCATACGTGAATTCCGCCGTCCTTTAACATGGCTGCGGTTTCGCGGGCTTTTTCGGGCGTGATTTTTGCGACTCCCGTGCCGTCAATACCCCTGAGTTCAATCTGATCGATCTTATTTGCCTGAAGTGCGGCTATCTGCCCCGTCAGTGCTTTATCTGCTTCGTCTGCAAATGCGCAGAGTCTGAAATTTCGGGTCAATATTCTGTCCTCCCTGATACATACATATTCTATTATATTATAACTTTTTTGCCGTGAATGTCAAGAAAAAAAGCTTTTACGGGGCAAAGTCAATCGTATTGTCCTATGCCCGCATTTTTTATTGACTTGAAAAAACAACTATGGTATAATTTAACGTCCATAAACCTATGAAAGGAGCCGCGCTTGGGAACAAACAGACAGAGTCCGTATGAAACGATACATGAAATCGAAATGACCGCCGCCCCGCAGAAACGTATTTCCACAGTATGGGTTGTGCTTCTGTGTATCGCCGCCGCTGCCTTTTCATTTTTTGCCGTTTACGTAGGACGCAGGCTTGTACAGAAGGGCACCGAAAGTCTTGTCGAAGACAAAACCTTCTCGCTTTCGGGTATCAGTATTACCCTGACAAATGAATTCGAGATTTTTAAGGAGTCCGAAAATACGGCTTCTTCACGCGATATTTCCCTGACAGTCTTTGCCGAGCCCTTTTCAATCAGCGACGGGCTTGAGGATATGAGCGACGAAGACTACCTCACTCTCGTCAGAGACCTCAACGGCCATTACGGCTCGGAAATCCTCACCGCATCAAACGCTGTCCGTTATTTCACATTTACACTTGACACAGACGGTGAAGCTGAGGCTTCGGTCGGACTCTTCAACGTCGTCTGCATCGTCCGCGGCCGGAATTGTTTTTACACCTGTCAGTTCTCGTCATCAGACCCCGATAAGCTCGGAACGATAATCAGATACGCAGCAACTGCAAAAGAAGAATAAAAAAAGTTAAATAATCAAAGGCGATGCCCCGAAGTGTTATACTTCGAGCATCGCCTTTATATTATTTTGCAGGTACGTATGCTGCGGCATTGTCCGGCAGCATTTCGTTCAGCATGGCGTCGGTGTGATAACCGTTGCACATGCCGAGACAGAGGAAGAGGAAGGATTCCGTAAAGGGAATCGAAACGCCGAAGAAGGCCGAAATCATATAAACCGCAACGGCTCCGACGGCTGTAAATGCAGCTCCCGAAAGCTTTTTGAGTCTGCGCAGATTTCTGAAGAAAAGCGAAACGTGAGCTGAGAGGTAAAACAGGATTCCGGGGGTTCCGAGCTCCGCCATAATCTGTATATATTCGTTGTGAATAACATCGTAGCTGTAGATAATGAATGACATCTGATAGGTTGAGTTGTCGATACCGACACCGAAAACGGGATTCTCTTTCCAGAGTTGAAGACCCGCGCGCCAGATTTCGATACGGCCGCTTCCGAGCTTCCCGAGATCGGCTTGGGAAATGTCCATTTCTTCAACTACTTCATCAAGTGAAAATATTTTCGGCAGCAGTGAAAGTCCCGAACGTCCGACGGAAGCTACCTGATTGACCTCGACGGCTTCCGGCCAGGTAATGCCGAAAAGTGCCGTGGTAAGCTCCTTGAAATCCTCAAGAGCCGCCTTCGCGCTGATGAGAACCGCCTGATCGTTGACGTTCGCACACATATAGACGAATATTACCATAAACAGAAGATATTGCCAGGATTTCTTGATTCCGCCCTTGACAGTATATACTATGAAGAAAACCGGAAGTGCGATGAGAAGCGCAAGAACGGGGCCGAAGGAGTTGTTGAAGCACAGAACGTACATATTCAGTGCGAAAGCCACAAGATAACAGGCCTTTGCAAGCAGCTTTTTTGTGTCAACCATACGTCCGGTGCAGAGCATCAGCGCAACGCAGAGATAATATCCGTAATGGTTGGGATTGATGAAGGTTCCGCTGTAGGCGGATACCCAGCTGTTTCTTTCAAGAAGAACGATATTTGCCGTTCCGCTCTCGGAAATCAGTGTGACGACGGCAAGCAGTACAGACGCAGAAATTGCAACATCGTAGACAAAGTTGCGTTTCTTTTCATCGCGGATCATCGAGCCGCAAAGATAAATTCCGGCATATCCGAAATACGATACAAGGCCTTCGAATCTGTATGAATAGCCGTAAACCGCATAATAAGTGTTCTTTGACGTGATTGTGGTTATGACTGCCCAGAGCATAAATGCAAGAAACAAGCCGTTCCATACGTTTGAAAGCAGCTTTTTCTTCAGATACTCTCTGCCATTTTCAACCGTTTTGCAGTATGCATTGCAGATGGCAGCAATGATTCCCACGTAACCGGCAACACGGATAACCCCGGACTTCGCATAGAACAAAGCCGTGAGGTCCATATTGTCCATAACCACGTAAAAAATGCCGTAGAGCGGCTGAACCGCGATGAACAGCAGGACCAGAAATGCAACGATCTGGAAATCAATACGCGACAAAATTCCGTAAACATTCAGGGATTTTGATTTCATTTTTGTGACCATAACTTTTGCGGGGCAAAAGCTTCCTTTCCATTGGATTTGCGGCAGGTTTTGCAATGCAAAATTGCCGGTGTTCAGTCGGCAAAAGCTGCAAATCCGGGCGACTGTTAAAAAGTCGATGACTTTTTTTAACATCGCCTTTCTGTCCTTTAATACTCAATAAAGACAGTGTCGGGAGCATATAACCCCCGGCACGGTCAGTTGTTTTTTCGGATATTTAATTCTTCGGTGATTCTTCCGGAATGAGAGTCCCCTTGGCAGTCGTGCTGAGCTTAGACGGTCTTACGGGTTCTTCCGTATGATAGCCGTTTGTGATACCGAGGACGAAATACAGGAATACTTCGCAGACCGTAATCGTTATACCGAAGCAGGCGGAAATCAGATAGCAGCATACGGCGCCGTAGGCGATAAGAGCCGACGGATCCATTACGCGGGCCTTCTTTGCATTGCGGATGAAGAAGGTGATGTGGGCTGCCATATAAATGAACAGACCGATAAGTCCCATTTCAGCCATAATCTGAAGGTAGGTATTGTGAGTGGCTTCGTATGAACCGAGAGCTTCGTACATTTCCATCGGGACGTTTTCGGGACCGCAGCCTGTCCAGACGTGCTGTTTCCAGACGTCGAAGGCGGCAAGCCAGATGTTGAGACGTCCGCTACCCGAAGAACCGTGCTCAGAAAGAGCCTGTTCGACCTGGCCGGCAGGAGCATCGTTTACAACACCGAGCAGTGTTACAAACTCCTTGAAAATGTTGTAGTAGGTCTTTATCATAAGTCCGTTGTTGATAATGGCGCCGAGACCGAGGAAGACTGCAAGCATAATCAGCGACTGCCAGCTTCTGCGGATGCCGTTGCGGACGGTGTAAATGATAAACATAACGGCAAGTGCAACGGATACTGCAAGATAAGGACCGAAAGAGTTGTTGAAAAGCAGTACCCAGGTATTGAAAGCAAAGGCAAGACCAATCAGAACCTTCTTGAAGGGATTGTTCTCTTCATAGAATCTTCCGGCACAGACCATAAGAATTATCGCAAGATAATAGCCGTAATGGTTTGCATTGATAAAGGTTCCGCTGTATGCTCCGACCCAGCCGTTTCTCGTAAGTGGCTGGAAGGTTTCGCTGTTTTCCTGAATGATCGTTGCAAGTGCGACAATTGCGGAAAAAATAATGGCAAAATCGAGGATTTTCTTGCGTCTGTCATCGTTCTTTATGATTGAACCGCACATAAAGACACCGGCATATGCAAAATATGAAAGCAGCCCCTCATATCTGTATGCATAGCTGAAGAAAGAAAGCTTGGGCTGAACTGCACCGAGAGAGGTGATAATCGACCACACGAGCATCAGAAGGAAGAGAAAGTTCCAGGGATTCCCGAAAAGGTGCTTCTTTACGTAAGCATAACCGTATTTCTGAACCTTGACATAATAATCGCCGATACCGACGGCGATACCGCAGATTCCGATGAAACGGACTACCGTGGCTTTTGCATAGAAGAGCGCAACGAGATCCTGCTGTGAGCTGACAACTTCGAAAATGCCGTAGAGAGGCTGAGCTGCTATGAGAAACAGTACAAGACCTGCAAGAAGTTCAAAGTCGACATTTGATAAAATTGTGTAAAGTTTACTTTTGTTACGAGCCATAATAACTCACCTTAATTAATATTTTTCCGTGAGCGGACTCACAGATTGTGATTTACGTAAACCGCAAAATGTACGGTGTAATCCCCGGTCTGAACGGCTGAGGATTCCGATTCGAGGGACCAGCCCTCAAGTCTGTGAAAATCGGGAATAAAGGTATCGGCGTCTTCCGTAATTGCATCGACCCAGGTGATATACGCACGGCGGCACTTGGTATAAAGCGCATTGTAAAGGCTGCCGCCACCGATAAGCATAACGCTGTCTTCGGGATACTTTGCTATCTCTTCAAACATTTCGTCAAAGCTGTGTACGTTTATACAGCCGGGAGCTTCAAAGCTCCTGTCGGCGGACAGCACGATATTCGTTCTGTTTTTAAGAGGAGCGGGCCCCGGCAGCGAAAGGAAGGTATTCTGGCCCATAACAACCGTTTTGCCGGCTGTCATTTTGCGGAAATACTTCATATCCTCGGGAATACTGTAAAGGAGTCCTCCTTTTTTGCCGATGGCGCAGCTGCGGTCGGCGGCAAGTATCAAATCCATAAGATACAGCTCCTTTCGATATTATATTGCAACGGGAATCTTAAATCCGGTCGGGTTGGCAATATAATTGTCAAACACGACGTCGTCAACCGTAAAATCGTAGAAATTCTTTATCTCGGGATTGAGCTGAAGCTTCGGTGCCGGGAATTTCTCTCTCGTAAGCATTTCTTCAACCAGAGGAATATGTCTGTCGTAAATGTGGCAGTCCGCAATTACGTGGACGAATTCACCGGGAAGGAAGCCGGTTACCTGCGCTATCATACAAAGCAGGACTGCATACTGGGTTACGTTCCAGTTGTTTGCCGTCAGCATATCCTGTGAACGCTGGTTGAGAATTCCGTTGAGGTACTTTCCGGTAACGTTGAACGTCATCGAGTAAGCGCAGGGATAGAGATTCATCTCGTGCAGGTCGGCATGGTTGTATATGTTGGTCATAATTCTGCGGGAAGCAGGATTGTGAGTCAGATCGTACAGTACGCGGTCAACCTGGTCGAACTCGCCTTCGGGGTACTGATGCTTGATTGCAAGCTGGTATCCGTAGGCTTTTCCGATGGTTCCGTCCTCGCCTGCCCAGCTGTCCCAGATGTGGGAATGCAGGTCCTCGATACGGTTGGATTTTTTCTGCCAGATCCAGAGAATCTCGTCAATGCAGTTTTTAATTCCCGTTTTGCGCAGGGTCATCAGCGGAAATTCTTCCTGCAGATTGTATCTGTTTACTACACAGAATTTTTTTATCGTGTGGGCAGGAGTACCGTCTTCCCAGTGAGGACGGACTTTTTCGTTGTCATCCCGGTATCCGTTTGCAAGGATATCCCGGCAGGTCTCAATGTATATTTCGTCTGCTCTGCTCATTTTTGTACTCCTTCTGCGTCAGATTTCACAGTCAACCGTTGCACGCGCGGTTCTGACCTGCTTTACGTAGGCTGAAATTGCGGCGTGATCCGGAAACACCTTATATGCCTTCAGCGCTTCCATCGAATCGAATTCCGTTACAAGCACCATATCGTAGGACATATCCGTGCGGCCGACGTCCTTGCCGATTTCCATACGGCGAAGGCCCGCGACCTTTCCGCTTTTATAAAGGGTCATAAGTTTTTCTGCGACAAAGTCGAGGTTCTCTTCTCTCGTCTTTCCGCAGGCCTCATCGGCGAATTTCCACATAACGATGTGCCTTATCATTTCATACTACCCCATATTAAAAAATAGATATAATATTATCGCATAATCCCCGCCAAAAGTCAAGCAAAAAATAGGCACAACGTGATATTGGATTTTTATCTTGTTTTTTATATAATATTATGGTAAAATTATATTTATCTGTAAAATCGCAGTACGCGCAGAAAAGAGCAGGCGCGTTTTACACAGCTCTCACATACGCAACCGTTTTCCGGCAGAAGCCGGACAGAAATCGCCTTTATGGGGGAAAACGTTATGGAATACAGACCGACCGGAAAAAGAATTCTGTCAATATTATTTTTCATCCTTGCTGCAGGATTGATTTTTCTATTGTCCTCCTGCACGTTCAACGCAGGCGAAGAACCCGGAAAAGCCACTGTTAAAGTGCTTTTTGCAGATGATCCCGGTGTCGATTTTTCGGTCTCCGGCATAACGGAGGTTTCCAAAGGAGAAGCTCTGCTTGCGGAATTCACACTCAAAGACGGATATACTCTTGAACGACTTGAAGGGGCGGCTCTGACGGATGACGGCAAGCTGACCACAGGTCCCGTTTACTACCCTACAACCGTCATTTTCAAGACCAGACTGCTGCGCGACTGCGAAATAATATGCAAAACTTCAGATTTCGGAGATAATACCGGCGCCGATTACGGACAGGTGTCCCCAAGCAGCGTCAATGTGCGCGAAGGCGACCCCCTAACCCTTACCGCAGCTGCCGGAAATCAGTTCGGCTTCGTCGGATACTCGCTTGAAGCCCCTCTCAACGCCGGCGGAGAACTTATTTCCTCAAGTGCCGTTTTTGACTACGTTCCCTCGTCCTCTGCGACAATATATGCAAATTTCAAACGAGAATATGCGACCGTCAGGCTTGAAGAAACCCCGGGAATCATCATCAGAACAGTTGACGAAATCACCGCAAAGGTCGGAACAACCGTTTTCTTTGCCTTTGATTATGCAGAGGGCTACGTCTTTTCCGAACTCGGGGACGGTCTTACATTTGACGGTTCCCTCGTCACTGCGACAATCTCAAAACCGGCAACGTATAAAATATATACCACCGCTCTTCCGAAGCGCAGCGTCAGCGTAAAAGCCAACGTCAGCGCAGGCGGAAATATTACAGTGAGCCCCGACAAGAACTATGCGTATGACGGTGATACGGTGACGGTCAGCGTAAAACCAAATACAGGTTACGTATTCCTCGGTTATTCTGACGGCAAGGCTCTTTCAGCCGGCGGTCGGCTTGTTGCAGACAGGACGGAGTACTCACTCATCGTTGACAAGGATATCAACCTCATAGCCAATTTCGAAAAGCGTACGTATGATGTCACACTGAAGTGCAGCGAAGGAGTAACGGCTTCCGCTTCAAAGCTTTCCGTTGCACACGGGGATACTGCAAAATTCACGGTCACAATAGCAGACGGATATGAGTTCACCTCCGTTTCCGATGGAGCTGTATTTGACGCAAAGACCGGAACAGTAACAATGGCAAACGTTACGGGAAATGCCGGACTGATTATCGACGTGCACAAGAAAAACGATATTTATTACTCCTATTCCGTAAATGAAAGCGAATGGGGCTCAGTATCATCAAGTCTGCAGCCCGGTTACTATTCGGAAGGAACAACCGTAAAGGTCACTGCCGTTCCGAAAAAGGGCTCCATCAAAAACATCACGGTGGGCGGAAAGGTCGTTGCAACTTCGTTTTCGTACTCCTTTAAACTCAAAAGAAATGCCGATAACACGGTCGTCGTAAACTTCAATCCTCCGCCTGACCCCGCACTTACGGTGTCCGTACCGAATGGCAAGTGGGTTATTCTGTATCATCCGAACGGAGGAACCTGCACGCTGACCAAGGACGACTACCTCACCGAGACCTACAACGCAACAACCATTTATCACTGCCCGAACGCAAAACCGGACCTCGGGGTATTCAAGCGTGAAGGCTACGTGCTGCTCGGATACAATACCGAGAGGGACGGAAGCGGAACCTTCTATGCCCCGGGCTGGAACGTGATAATGCCCGAACGCGGAGCAATTTCTCTGTGGTGCGTATGGATTAAGGCAAGCCCCGCCGAGGATTTCACCTATACGGTTTCCGCTTCGACCAAAACCTTCCAGTATTCCAAGAGCGAAAAAATCACGACGAAATATGTAACCATCACGAAATATAAGGGTACCGACACAACGGTTGTCATTCCCGAAACGATAGACGGTTACCCCGTAACCCATCTTTCAGCCGGGGTATTCAAGGACAACAAAAACCTCACAACCCTGGTTTTCCCGAGATGTATTATATCCGTTGCATCGTCAACGGTACAGAACTGTCAGAATTTCACGACACTGCGTTTCTTTGATTCGGTTCAGACCATGCCTGATGACTGGTATGCAAAATGCCCGAATTTCTCAAAGATTTATCTCGGTGCCATGAGAATGCCGTCATATCTCTCAGGAAGAAACGGAACGTATGCCGTCAAGTTTGACTGGCTGATTACCGCCCCGGGAAAGAAGATAGTCATCGTTTCAGGCTCCAATTCAGCCTACGGCATTGATTCACCGCTTCTGGAATCGAAGCTGAAAGAAGCAGGCTATGAGTATTCGGTTGTAAACTACGGTCAGAACGCAAGCACGGCAGCCGCCTTCTATATCGAAGTCATTTCCAATTATATTAACCCCGGTGACATTCTGATTCACGAGCCGGAGCTCAACAAATTCCAGTACGGCCACAATGAAATTGACAACGTGCTGTGGCAGATTTTCGAGGGAGCCTACGACGCTTACAGCTGCGTGGATATCCGTCATTACTTCAAATTGTTCTCGGTTATGGCCGCCCGCAATACGAATGCAAGATCAAGAGACCCGCAGAGCTATGAAACTTTCACTACAGACACGGTTAATGCCTGGGGAGATTATTCAAAGAAAAAGGTCGGTACAGATGAAAAAACCACCCAGGCTCTCGACGGATACGACAAAAACGGAGGCTTCGGCTCGAACTCATTCTCAACACCTACGGGATTTATCAACAACAACACAAGTACAAGCTACAACGGAACGACTTTCGTCTACGTTCAGGAAATCAACAGAGCTTATGACCTGATAGCTGCGAAAGGCGGCAAGGTGCTGTTCTCAAGCTGCGTGGCGGCAAGAATTGCCTTTACAAAGGCTTCTCAGATTAACGACGGAGCGGAACAGACGGCTTTCATGAAGGCTGTCGACACAAAGCTGCACGTCACAAGAATCTCGGTTCCCTCAGATTATCTGTTTGAACGTCAGTATCTGTACAATTCGATATACCACGTAAATACCGAGGGTCAGGTTATCAGAACCGGACTTCTCGCCCGTGACCTTATCGCATATTTTTCAAAGTAACGCAGCAAAGTCCGGTGCTTTATGCCTTCGAGACAAAAAGTGTCAAAGGAACGGTAATTAAATGAAAAAGAAGAAAAACCTTTTACGATTCATACTTATACTGATTACGGTATTGCTGCCCTTTGCTTTCATAGCAGGGTCTCTTGCATTTCTGCCCAAGATTTACGGCGAAACCTTTCTCGGCGAGCTTGCAGACAAGTACGAGCTTCTGAATTCAACGAATGAAAAGAAAATCGTGATTGTCGGCGGCAGCTCCGTTGCCTTCGGCCTGGATTCCGGAATGATTGAAGAGGCGACAGGCTATAAGACCGTCAACTTCGGCCTTTATGCAACTCTCGGAACAAAGCTGATGCTCGATTTGTCTCTTTCGAATATTAACGAAGGAGACATCATCATTCTTGCACCCGAGCTCAATGAGCAGACGCTTTCACTGTATTTCAATGCAAGCTCCGCCTGGCAGGCGCTTGAAGGAGACTTTTCGATGCTTCGTTTTGTCGGAATCGACAATTATCCCGACCTCGCCGGCAATCTCTTCTCATATCTCGGCAAAAGATACGAATATGCACTGGAAGGCCGCACCGTCAAGCAAACAGGTGTGTACAGTCGCTCCGCCTTCAATGAATACGGGGACATCGTTTACCCACGCGAATACAACGTAATGACCTACGAATATGACAAGTCGCAGACAATCACACTTGAACCGTCAATTTTCGACGAAGAGTTCATTGAATACGTAAACAAATACATCCGGAAGGTCGAAGGACGCGGGGCTGAAGTTTATTTCAGTTTCTGCCCGATGAATTCGTCGGCCATGGCGAAAGGCACTACAGACGAATCAATCCATGAATTTACTGATTATATCGAAGACAATATCAACTGTGAAATCATAAGCAATCCCCGTGATTCGATTATGGACAAGGGATACTTCTATGATACTAACTTCCATCTGAACGATGCAGGCGTCACGGTTCACACAAGATACCTGACAAACGATATTCTGCGCACGCTGGGAAGAACCGATGCCGTAACTCTTGAGCTGCCCGAGCCCCCGGGAAAGAAACCGGCTGAAACAAAAGAGCCCACTTCCGATTACGAAGAGGACCCGTTTGAAAAATATTTCGTTTTTGAAACCGTCGACGGACTTCTGACAATAACGGGAACCACAGATGCCGCCGCATATATGACGGAGCTCACAATTCCCGCAACCTACAAGGGTCAGGACGTCCTCGTGCTCGGAAAGGAGGGCTCTGCTGTCTTTTCAAAGTGCTCCTTGCTCGAATACGTAACGGTCAGGGAAAATCTGAGCCTTATTGCAAACGGAGCCTTTGCCTCCTGCCCCACACTCAAGGGCATTATTATGGACCGTGAATCGGAAGAAAGCCTCGAAGCCTCGGATGAGGTGTTCAGCGGCGCCCCGGCGTCACTGAAAATTCTGTTTTTGAAAGAAGAAATCTTTGACAAATTCTCAACGGGATACTGGTGGGCATATCACTCCGACAGAATGGAAATGAAGAAATAAGCGCTGATTATCAAAACTACTGAATAATACAGGATAAAATCCTTAAATAACGAAAGGCTGAAAAATGATTCTTTCAACAGAACAGGTAAAGTCAATCACCCGCGGTTATGCTTACGTGACCGAAAGCGAGGGGGCTGCAGAGTTCCACCGCTTCACAAAACCGGCTGAAAGCTATTACCAAGAGACAAGTCCCCGCGATTTTTACGTAAAAACGTTTGCAACCTCCGGCATCAATTTCGATTTCATCACAGATTCGGCTTCATTTTCATTTGATTATACCGTAACGGTAGCCTCAAGCCGCAAATTCTACTTCTTCGATATATATATTGACGGAGTTCTCAAACAGCACCTCGGCGAGCAGGAAATGTGGATAAACAAGGGGCATATCACCGCTTCCCTTCCTGCCGGAGAACACCGCGTCACAGTCTGGTTCCCCTGCCTGACGGCTGCCAGAGTATCGAACGTCACACTTGACGACGGTGCAAAATTCGAAGCTGCCACCTATACACGCAAAATGATCTGCTTCGGAGATTCGATTTCACAGGGCTACGATGCAATTTATCCCTCTCTGGCATACACGAACAGACTTGCTCAGATTTACGATGCCTATATGGTCAACCAGGCCATCGGCGGCGAAAAGTTCGTTCCCGGCATTCTCGATCCCGATTTTGCAAAGTCCTTCGTTCCCGACATCATCACCGTTGCCTACGGCACGAACGACTGGTCCGGCTTCGAACTCGAACTCTTCCACACACGCTGCGAAGCATTTCTGAAGGGTCTTGCCGAGCTTTATCCAACGTCAAAGATTTTCATCCTCACTCCCCTGTGGAGAGGAGACCACGGCAAAATCACCAAGGTCGGCACCTTTGAATCCGCTGTCGAATTCATCACCGAAACCGCAAAGAAGTACGGTCACAACGTAATTTACGGCTACAATCTCACCCCGCACTTCCCCGGCTTCTACTCTGACCTGCGCCTGCACCCGAACGACCTCGGCTACGGCGAATACGTCAGAAATCTCGTCCCAGAGATTGATAAGGGGCTGTAATAAAAGGCCATAATAAACTCACAGCACTGTTTTTGAATTTGCGAGTTAAAAACAGTGCTGTGAGTTTTGTTACGACATTGTTTTCAAATCAAATCGAGTAGGAGGTCACCCA
>DCGL01000065.1 GCA_002314565.1 Clostridiales bacterium UBA1779 | reverse complement strand
ATGGGTGACCTCCTACTCGATTATTCAATTCTGAAGTATTGCAGAACTTTTGTGAAATTATCCTGAGCGGAAAGACAGGTATCGCGAAGATATCCGGGCTCTGTTTCCCATTCCCGAAGACCGCGGTAATAATACGCTTTTATATCATCGCCGATAATAAACGGCACTATGCCGTTTCTCAGGCATTCTTTGAAGAGAATCAGACGTCCGATTCTTCCGTTGCCATCCTGAAAGGGATGAATACGTTCAAAGCGGCAATGAAAATCAAGTAATTCATCAAGAGTCTTTTTCCCCGTCCGATTGTACGCTGACAAAAGTGTTTTCATTTCACTTTCAACGTTTTCAGGCAGCGTGGTTTCAATTCCTCCGACTTCATTCGGCAGTTTTTTATATGCTCCTACTTCAAACCAATCAAGGCGCGAATCCCCGGTTCCGTTTTTCAGAGTCAGATGCAGGCGCTTGATAAACGTTTCGTTCAAAGGATAAGCGGCATTTGCAATAATCATATTTACGCATCTGAAATGATTTGCGGTTTCGACGATATCATCTACTTTCAGAATGCCGCCGCAGGGTTCTATCGTATTTGTATCGTAAATCAGCCGCGTCTGCTCGTGTGTCAGGCGGCTTCCTTCTATATGGTTGGAATTATACGTCAGGTCAATCTGGATTCTGTGATAAATTCCTCCGCTGATTCGTGCGGCTTTTTCAGCTGCCAGTACGTTCAGTAACGTCATTGCGGGCTCTGTATGTCTGTTCAGTCTGTCGGGCTTTACCGTGTCTTCTGGTATATACCAGGTTTTTCCGATCATTACGGCACCCGGAATTCGTTCTCCGGCACAGTAATTGCGGACACTGCGTTCGGACAAATTCATATTCCGTGCGGCTTCTTCAACTGTAATATACGGCAATTTGGGAACTCCTTCCTTCAGGATGATAATATTATACCACCTTATCGGCAAAAAATCAACGTAAACGCAGTGATAATTGCGGAATCTTGCCGATAAAGCGTCCAAAAGAGCCGGGGTCAGTCGGGAGCCTCATCCGTCAATTTTCGCTGACGCGAAAATCGCCACCTTCTCCCGTGGAGAAGGCAAGAAAAGAGTCTCATCCGTCACGGCTGATGCCGTGACACCTTCTCCCGTGAAGAAGGCAAGTGTTGCAGTGGAGAAGACAAGAAAAAAGCCGTTTGAACCGTCGGGATTTGTTCCGACGGCTTAAACAGCCTCTTTTCAGGATTATTCTTCAGGTACAATGTCCCCGACGCCGTTCAGAACGACGGTCGGGCGGTAAGCGTATTCGTCCAGCGTTTCGCGGGTGGAAATTCCGGAAAGAACCAGTACGGTTTTCATACCGCTTTCAAGGCCGGAAATAACGTCCGTGTCCATTCTGTCGCCTATCATTACGGCTTCGCTGCTGTGGCAGCCGATAAGGTTGAGACCCGTGCGCATCATCAGAGGATTGGGCTTTCCGCAGAAATAAGCTTTCTTGCCTGTTGCAATTTCAATCGGAGCAACCAGGGCGCGGCAGGCAGGTGCAATGCCGTCTTCAATCGGACCTGACACGTCGGAGTTCGCTCCTATGAGCTTGGCGCCCTTGAGAACGAGATTCGTTGCCTTTGTCAGCGTATCAAGCGAGTAGCTTTTACCCTCACCTACGATAACGTAGTCAGGGTTGACGTCGTTCATCGTGATACCGGCATTGTACAGGGCGTTCAGAAGTCCCGCTTCACCGATTACGTATGCCGAGCAGCCGGGAGCCTGATGTTTAATAAATTCAGCGGTTGCAAGAGCGGAAGTGTAGAAATGCTCTTCCGAAACGTCAAGCCCCATTCTTGCAAGCTTGTTCTGCAACTCTCTTGGGGTGCAGCCGCTGTTGTTTGTCAGAAAAAGGAACTCCTTTTTCTCTTTCTGAAGCCAGGATATGAATTCATGCACTCCCGGCAGAATCTGATTTCCGTGATATATGACACCGTCCATATCACAGATGAAACCTTTGATTGTTCTGAAATTCAAATTGTTTACTCCTTTGGTGTGTTATTCGTCTTTTGAAGCTGCCTTATCGAACTCTCTGAAGAAAGCAAGTTCTGCCTTTCTGTAGCCGTCGCTGTCAACGTAATGTGAAAGGCCGTGATCCGCTCCCGGTACTACGTTCAGGCGTTTCGGAGCCGTGCAGGCTTTGAAATTCTCGTAGGTCATTTCAATCGGAACGAAATGGTCGTCAGTTCCATGGAAGAAGAGAACGGGTTTCACGTTTTTCTTCAGGGCGTCAATTGTTGATGAGGCTTTGGTATCGATTCCGACCTTACGGCGGGCAATTTCGGAATAAAGCGTACTGTCATAGGGCATATGCAGGTTGTCCGTCATTATATGACGCCATATTGCGTCCGGTGAAGTGAAGCCGCAATCGGAAATAATGCCGTGAACGTTGTCGGGCAGACCGAGACCGGAAGCCATCAGCACCGTCGTTGCTCCCATTGACAGTCCGAACAGATATATCGGAAGCTCTGAGCTGACGTTTTCAATCGCCCATCCGACCCAATCAAGACAGTCGCGGCGTTCCGTGACGCCAAATCCCATATAGTCTCCGCCGCTGTTGTTCTGGCCCCTCTGCTCGGCAAAAATCACAGAGCATCGGTCTTCTTTCCACTCGTCGGCAATCATGCCGAAATCGTTGACCCAGGAAGAACGCCAGCCGTGCATGGCAATAATGATTCTCTTCGGCTTCTCAGCCGGTCTGTAATGACCGACAAGGGACGTCCCGTCACTTGATGCGGCGATTTCCACAGTCTCTGTGTCTTCTGCTTTTTCGAGCTTTGCGGCAGCAGCCAACGCTTCATCAAGAAGCTTCTGATCTATATTCATTTTGCCGATGGCTTTGGTTGCATCAGGAGTACCCTTCGGCAGCTTCGGCAGTTTCCGGTCAAATGCAATTTCAACAAGAGTCTTGGCCACGAGGGTGTAGGCAGCAAAGGCAAGGCCTATTCCTCCTGCAACCAGAGAGGCGGCAATGACGCCGGTGCCCGGCTTTCTTTTTGATGACATTTTCAAATCTCCTTGTACGGCTTTTCCCCGTCAAAATAGCCTATGTAATGCACGCGGCGTGCGCTGTCGGGGAACATATATCGGTAAAGGTCGACAAAATAATCGTCCGTCATACTTGCGATATAGTCGACGACCATCTGATTCGGTTCCGTCGTATCGTAAGGAATTCTGCGCTCACGGCGTGAGGGCAGAACGTAATTTATATGGTGAGTAAAAATCGGGGAGTCGCGGCGGTCGCGGATGTAATCGTCAAGCAGGGCGTCGTACATTTCCTTCATCATGGGCTCGGTCTGTGCGTCCGGACGTGAACGCAAATCACCGTAAATCAGCTTGTAATTTGCGGATTTTGCCTCTTTCAGTGCCTGGAAATGATCGCGGTCCATACTGATATATTCTTTTCCGTAGCTGTTTTCTATTATATTGACAATCAGGTTGTTGATGATTTCCGAGTTCGTGATTCCTATTGCCCCGCGTTCGAACGAGTCGTCGTGAGTGATACCGGCGCGTTCTGCATCCTGTCTGTCTTTGCCGAGATATGCGATGATATCGCTGATACGGACGACGCAGCCCTCCAGAGTCGAGGGAACCAGGCGGGCAGAGGCGGTCGGGTCCTTGTAACATTCTTCAATTATTCTGTCGAACTCCTCAAAACCGGAAAGCGGTCTCGGTCTGTATTCGGAAAGCTCGGTTTCACCGTTGTGTGCGGCAATTCCGTCGAGGGTCTGAAGACTTATGTTTATGGGAAATATTTCATCAAGGACTCGGACGGAGTGTATGTTGTGCATAAAATGGCGGCCGGTATGGTCGCAATAAAGCTTATCGAGCCATCTTTCACCCGAATGGGCAAAAGGAGCGTGACCGATGTCGTGTCCGAGTGAAATCGCTTCAATCAGATTGAGATTGAGATTGAGAGCCGCTCCTATCGTTCTTGCAATTCTTGAAACAAGCTGAACGTGCAGACTGCGGCGGGAAATATCGTCGTTTTTGAAAAACGAGAAAGCCTGAGTCTTGTCCGAATATCTGTTATAATACGGACAGTGAAGAATTTTATCTATATCGTGAATGAATGCGGGACGCCAGACGGTTGCCTCGTCCTTCGGCACTATGTGACGCCGCACTATTTTTTTGTCGTCAAAAGCTACACGGGCAAAACTGAGAGTCGATTTTTCGAGCTCCATACGCTCGCTCAGCTCTTCTGATACCGTTTCGAGAATTCTCATTTTTGTCCTCCTGTTTAAGTAAAAATGCCTGCGGCTTCCTGCTCGGCCTTGCGTTTCAGCCAGCATTTGCGGCACATTGCCTGATAGCGTTCGTTTCCGCCTATGCAGACCTGATCACCGCTGAAAAGCACGTGCCCCTCGTCGTCAAAACGAGCGTTTACCGTCGCTTTGTGTCCGCATTCGCATACGGATTTGATTTCCGTTACGGATTCGGCGATTTCGAAAAGGCGGCGGCTGCCGGGGAAGAGATGAGTCAGGAAATCCGTTCCGAGACCGAAGCAGAGAACCGGAATGTCAAGCTCGTCGACAATTCGGCTGAGTTCATCAACCTGCTCCGGGGTGAGAAACTGACATTCGTCCACAATGACAACCTGACAATCAGAGTAGCTTCTTTTATAAAGCTCATACAGATTTTCAGTATCACTGACGCATATACAGGGAGCTTCAAGGCCAATCCGCGAGCGTATCATACCGCTGTCGCGGCTGTCAGTCGAAGGCTTGAGAAGCATAACCTTCATATCGCGTTCTTCATAATTGAATTTCGTAATCAGGGCCTGGGCGGATTTCGAGCAGCCCATTGCACCGAACTTAAAATACAGCTTTGCCATCGGATGTCATTCTTTCTATATAACAATAATATTTCACATTAAAGTATATACTATTTTGTGTAATTTTTCAATGCTTTGACAAAATATTGTCACATTGCAAAGGCATAATATTGTGGTACTCAAATGAGGCATCCAAGCGGTTTTACCGAACGATTGTTATGGAAATGTGATTTATTGAACAAAACGGCGAAAATGTTCGTGAGATTTCGATGAAATACCCCAAATCTCTTGACTTTCATATTAAAACACTATATAATTATTAATTGTTAAAATATTGCCCGAAAGAAGGAGTACATATGATTGAAGTTAAAGGCGTAACAAAAGTGTTCGGAAACGACACTGCCATTGACTATAAAGACCTGGTATTTGAAACCGGCAAGAGCTACATTCTGCTCGGAGCTTCAGGCTGCGGCAAAACGACTCTGCTAAATATGATTGCAGGTCTGCTCGTTCCCGATTCAGGAACGGTAACTGTTGACGGAAAGAATCTCGGGGCGATGAACAGACCCGAAAGAGATGCTTTCCGCATTAAGAACGTCGGCTATATCTTCCAGGATTTTAAGCTCATCGAAGAGATGAGCGTTGCCGACAACATCAACATTCTGAAGCTTGAGGGTGTCGATACCTCAGCGGCAGGTGAGCTTATGGCTCAGCTCGGAATCGACAAGCAGAAAAACAAGAAGGTTTCAAAGCTTTCCGGAGGTCAGAAGCAGAGAGTTGCAATCGTCCGCGGACTTGTAAAGCACCCTGACATCATCCTTGCCGATGAACCCACCGGAAACCTGAACTTCGCCGTCGGTGAACAGGTCGTTAAGGAACTTACGGCAGCCGCAAAGGGCAAGACTCTCATCGTTGTAACGCATGATGAAAGACTGGCACATTATTTTGACGTAACCATTGATATGAACGAGGTTACGGGCGGCAAATATGATACGGGGGTGAACTGAGATGTTGTCTTTTGCCCTTAAGAATATGAAAATCAGAATGGTTCGTATCATTCTGGTCGCGCTTTCAATCGTAATTTCAGCCGGAGTCGGAGTCCTTGCCTTCAACACTGCCGAACAGGTCAGTGACGGAATTGCGGGAACCGCCGGTTATTATTCAGCAATCATCGGTCCTGCCGGCAGCTCAACGCAGCTGGCAATGAACACGATGTACTTCACGGATTCGCCTCTCGGAACCATCCCCTATGAGCTGGTTTCAACTCTTTCGAAGGACCCGAGAGTATCGAAGGTTATCCCCTTTGCTATGGCAGACAGTTATAACGGAGCTTCCGTCGTCGGAACCACTATGACTTACCTTGAAACGAAGGCTCTTGCTGAGGGTGAAGGCTTTGAAGACACGGAAACCTGCCAGGCAGTTGTCGGGGCCGCTGTGGCCTCCGCAAACGGACTCAAGGTCGGCGACAAGCTTTACACCTCTCACTCTGCAGGTGAAGCCCATAAGACTCCTCTCGTCGTAACCGGAATTCTTGAAACCACTCACACGGTTTACGACAACGTCGTTTTCACCCAGCTCAAGACAATCTGGGATCTTCACGAAGAAGAGGAAGCCGAAGAGCATGAAGAGGGTGAAGAACACGAAGAAGGAGAAGAACACGAAGGACACGAGCACGGCGAAATGAGCAATATGGTCTGTGCAGTTCTCGTCAAAACCACCAATCCTTCAACTGCTATGACTCTTGTCAACGACTACAACGGCAAGATTTACAGTGATTACGACGGTGATGCCTTCACACTTCAGGCTATCGAGCCTATGAGCACAGTCCGTGCGGTTCTTGAAGAAGCAAATACCACAAAATATATCGTCTTTATTCTCTGCGGAATCATTCTCGCTATGAATATCATCATCATAGTGATTATAACTCTGCTCAATATGTACCATTCTGCCAAGGAAATCGAACTGATGAGACTCATCGGTATCGGAATGGGCAAAATCAACCTTCTGTATCTCATTCAGAACGCAATAACCGGCGGCGTTTCGATAATTCTTGCATTCGGTGTTTCACGACTCTGTATGCTGTTTATGAAGGATTACGTCGCAACAATGGGTGTCGTTCTCAATGCCGCAAAGGTCTATCCGCTTGAAATCGTAATTCTCGTAGCGGTCCTTATCATCAGCGTTCTTCCCACAATGATCTGCACCGCCGTTATGGCACGTTCCGATAAGGTCTCCGGTTAAAAAGGAGTTCAAAAAATGAAAAAAGCATTTACCTCCATTCTTTCGGTGGCTCTTGCTGTACTCACGGCGTTTTCTCTCGTTTTCTGTTTCAGTTCATGCGGCAGCACGACTGTTGACCCATCAGATGCAGTCAAGCTCAGCTTCAAGTCCGGTTCTGATTTTTCATACCTGCAGAGCCTTGAAGGAAAGACCGTAACAATTAACGGCTACCTTGCAATAAGCTCTCCGGCTGACGGTTCGTTCATTTTCCTTATGAACCTGCCTTACCAAAGCTGCCCCTTCTGCAAGCCGAACACTTCGCAGCTTTCAAACACCATCGAGGTTTATCCTGCCAAGGGTAAGTCCTTCGGATATACCACCTCTGCCGTTAAGGTGACGGGAGTGCTTGAAGTTGCGGAATCGGAAGACAAGCCTTTTACTGACGATTACGGCTATGAATTCGCATTCAAGATTTCAAATGCCTCATATACGATTCTCAGTGCAGAAGAGCTCGGTGACGAAATGGCCCTGTGGACCAAGGTCGCAGAGAGCGGACTTGTTTCCGATCTGTACAATATGTTCAACTACGTTGATTTCGTCTGCAACTGGCCGAATTACTGGGTAAATGACTATACAGACGCCGACGGCACAACCTATCCCGGATACTATCTCTATGCATCGGATGCTCTGTCCTTTATTAAGGATGAGGGTCAGCAGTATAACTACGGTTACGTCAAGGGTTACTTTGAGAGCCTAATCAAGCGGGTTCAGAACCTGGATCCCGAAAAGCTCAGCGCTCTCGTTACTATTATTGAGAAATCCAAGGCAATTGCCGACGAGGCTCTCGCCGCGCTGGAAGCAGGAAATTATACTTCCACTCAGCAATACGTAGAAAAATTCAATACGACTGATTACATTTTCACTTTCCCGACCGGCGAAAAGCTTGCCGCAGAATTTGAAAACGTTTACACCGAATTTTCCGACTGGCTCGGCGGATTCGAAATGTAAGATATCAAAAAACGCACTGCAGATTTGTTCTGCGGTGCGTTTTTTGAGGCAGCCATATTTTTTTATATCACACAGCCCGGCTTCTCTGTGAAACAGTCGGAAGCTTTCATACACTGATTGTCGTTTAATTATGTTGCTTTTTTGTCGAATATGCTTTGAGATAATAATATCCCCCGGAGTCGGTATACCTCCGGGGGATTCATTATTGTGAAACGGTACGCGCAGCCGTTTCATCAGTCACAGAACGGAACGGCAGCTCCTGTTCTGTGAGACTCAAATGCGGATTCCATAACCCGCAGAACCCTCAGCATCTGCTTGTGTGTAACAAGCTGTTCGCACTCACCGCGGGTTGCTGCGATGAAGTTGCGGTAATAATCGTGAACGTCAGATTCGGGACGTTCAATGTAAAACGTTTCCATAGTGTCCTCAGCACGGGGAGCCATGGTTTTCGTCATTCCCGCAGCGGTAACAACGGGTTTGACCTCGTATTCAGTTCTGTCAAGATTGCGTATGCATCTCGTGCGGTCGCGCCAGTCTTCGATGATGGCGGCACCTTCGGTACCGGTCATATAGAAGCGGGGAAGAGCAATGAAATGATGCGTTCCCACTTCAACGTGGCCGACAACGTCGTCCTCAAAAATTATATCGAGACGGAAACCGTCGTCAACTTCTTTATTCGTGATGTTTTCGCAGCGGCAGTAAACCGATTTGATTTTCTTGTCGTCGATAATCTGAAGCATCTGGTCGATAAGGTGAACGCCCCAGTCGTAAATCATTCCGCCGCCGTGAGGCTTGTGACCTCTCCAGTCCCCGGGAACACCGCGTGAACCCTGAATTCTGGATTCGACCTCAAATATTTTACCGAGCTTGCCGCAGTGGTAAGCTTCTTTCATCATCAGAAAATCGCAGTCCCAGCGTCTGTTCTGGTGAACCGTGAAAAGCTTTCCGGTTTCTTTTGAAACGGCGATAACTTCTTCGAGCTCCTTTACGCTGAGGCAAACGGGCTTTTCGCTTATGACGTTCTTTCCGGCTCTCAGAGCGCGGATTGCAATTTCCGGATGCACGTCATTCGGAGTGGCAATTGTCACGACTGAAATATCCGGATCTGCAAGCAGCTCAGCTTCGGAAGCGTAGGCTCTGATTCCGTTCTGCTTTGCAAGCTCGCACTTGGCAGGATCGATATCCCAGATGCCGCAGAGATATCCGACGTCACTTTCGAGCAGGTGTCGTGTATGCCATCCGCCCATTCCTCCGTAGCCTATTACGGCACAGCCGGCTTTTTTCTTTTCAGTTGCGATCATCGTATTCCTCCGCATAGTCACAGATTGTTCACAATCTGATTTTGTAAGCTCATAGTTACTACATATTGTACACCATCAGATTGTGCTTGTCAATATATGGTGATGAAATAATTGACTTTATTATATTTTAATATAATAACTCGCGTAATTTGCAGCAGTTTCAGCCCCTGCATTGCCGTATTTCAGCGCATCCTCATCGGGGGAGGTAACAATAACAATTGACACAAAAACTTATCAGTGATATAATAATTTTAACTGTTCTTAAAATTGACTGATATAATTATTATCAGAAAGAAAGGAGCCCGAATGAAAAAGTTCAGAAGTATAAGACTTTTGTCTTCATTGCTTTGTATGATATTGCTGTTCTGTGCCTGCAGCTCGGGCTCTGAAAATCAGTCGGTTGATACAGGGGAGCTCACCCTCGGGATTACCGTCGCGGTCACTGAAACGGCTGTACAAACAGAAGCACAGACGAATCCGGTCCCCGAGATTACATACTCATATGACAATTCGTTTGTCTCGGATTTTACCGTTCTCAGAATGCGTGAAGAAGAGAGTCTTCTTGCGGGGGCAGACGAAAAAGAACCGGCTTTTTATGAACGTGACGTAATACTATCCGAAAAATACGGAATACGCCTTTGCGAGACTGTGTGCGAGGATATACTGAGCGTTTCCGACGCCGACTATCTGTCCGGCGATTCTTCCTTTGACATTCTGTCGCTCAATCTCCTGTCAGCCGGGGTGACGCTTATGCTGCGCGGGGAACTGCAGGACCTGTCCGAAGCAGGTATAGATATTTCATCGGGCTCCGCCTTTACTTACCGCGAACTCTGCGAAGCCTGTGCTTTCGGCCCGCGTCTGTACCTGCTCCCGTTCAGAGGCTTTTCCTCCGCTTTTGAATCTGCCTGCGTGCTTTGCTGTAACACTGAAAACGGCACGTCAAAAGCTTTGTATGACGCATATAAATCCGGCAATTATACCGTTGAAAAGATGATGGAGCTCGTTTCCGTCAGTGAGCCGTTTATCGGTACGACGGATGCGGGCTTGGCAGCTTCAGCTCTTCTTTCGGCCTCCGGCTTTATGATAATGCAAGCGGGCACGTCGTCTCCCGTTGTGAAAAGCGACGTCTGGTCTTCAAAATCTTCGCTTTTTGACTCGGTTTCGTCAGTCACGGTTATGCTCGGAGAGGATGCGGATTTCAGTGGCGTTTCGATAAGAAAAGTATCTGAGGTTCCCTCATCTGCCTGCCTCGTTCTTCCTCTTCCGGCATCTGAAGATGACCGCGACGACAGAAGCGCTTCTGCAGTGGACCCCTCAACCGTTACGGTCCTTGCCGCTCTTTCAGGCCTCGTTTACGGCAGAAAAACCGCTGCCGCCATCGACGCGATTTACCGTTCCTCCGAAAAAATCATTGAGGAATACTCGGCCCTTCCGGGGATGGCCTCCCGAGAGGTCTCAACATATATTTTACGCAGCCTGACGACAGACCCTTCGGTTCTCTTTACTTGGGGAGACCTTCACTCGCTGTCAGTTTCCACCCTGCTTTCCGGTGGTACTTTTACTTCATTTTATTCAACGCAGAATATGAACTACCGAATTAAGGTTGCCTCAGCCTCAGCCGAAATTTACGACCAAAGGCTTAATTAACAGAATACGGTGACATAAATAGACGGTTACAAAAAAAGACGGAGACCAAAACAGACGGTGACATAAATAAAACGGTGACATAAATAAAACGGTGACGTGAATAAAACGGTGACGTGAATCCTCAAAAGAGGACTGCGTCACCGTCTTTTTATTCTTCTACCCCGAGGGCAATCATAATCCGAAGCATCTCTTCGTCCGGGCAGATTACAACAAGATATTTCCCGTTTGCTTCATCCGGTCGGAATATCCTTACGGTACCGTCACAGAAAAGCGGACAGTATCTTATCATTGCTTCATCTCTCTGCTTTTTATACTGCGCAGCTTCAAGCCTGCCGCGAAGCGAGACCCTGCATTCGGTTCTTATGCGCTTGCCGCAGACCGATCTGATTATCAGGTCGTACTGACCGGGTTTTTCGTCGTCGGATATTTCATAGACGTATGAGGTCAGCTGCAGTCTCAGAGCCGTATATATTCCCATGGATGCAAGCATTAGGGCGACAAGTGCTGCCGTAAAAAGCATTTCGCCGCGATAAACCGAAAAGAGGATCACGGCAAGAGGCGGCAGCATCAAAACGAAGAGGATCAGTATCCCGGCGGTTCTGTTCCCGCTGACTCGCCTGACGTACATTTTCAGTCAAACACTCCGACGGCTTTGATGAATTTCTGAACGGCCGCCTCGGTTGGAATTGAGGGCATGGCTCCTCGTACACCGACCGCCAGGGAGCCTACGGCGTTGGCATATTTTCCGGCTCTTTCCATATCTCCGCTTCTCAGGTATTCGAGTGTCAGCGCGGAGGTAAAGGCGTCACCGGCAGCCGTTGTGTCTACGACGGGCATATCGTAGGTGGGAAGGCAGTAATAATACTTTCCGTCATATATATAGCAGCCTCTGCCGCCGAGTTTGATTACGTAATAGTGAGCGTCTACCAGTTCTGACAAAGCAATGGCTGCCTTCAGGCAGGCGTCGGGATTCGACGGCTTGATACCGGTGAATATTTCGGTTTCGGTCTCATTCGGTGAAAATACTTCAAGTCTCGGCAACTTGTCCAGAGGGAAGTCGCGTCTTGCGGGACCGGCATCAAGGAAAATCGGAATACCTTTTTCTGCGGCATACCCGGCTGCTGTGAGAACGGCACTTTCCGAGATTTCAAGCTGCATAAACAGCGCATCCGGCAGACAGCCCATTGCGTCTTTTATGTCTTTCTCGCAGATTTTCGAGTTTGATCCCGGGAATACGATTATTCTGTTCTGGCCGGAGGGCTCTACCATTATTGCGGCAAGACCCGTATTGGATTCCGAATCTGTGACGATAAATCTCGTGTCGATTCCTTCCGATTCATATATGGCTTTCAGCGTTCGGCCGTTGGAGTCGTTTCCGAGTCTCGTACAGAAAACGCTGTCGCCGCCAAGTCTCTGAATGGCAACTGCAGCATTTGCTCCTTTACCTCCGGGTATAAAGCTGTATGTTCCGGGATCCTGTACGGTTTCACCGCCGGCAGGAACCTTTGAAACGTTCATAACGAAATCCATATTGGCAGAACTTACTGTAAGTATTCTGACTTTTCTCATAATGAAATTCCTTTCAAAAGAAATAATTACAGTAAATATTATACAATAAAACACTGAAGCAGGCAAGAAAAATGTGTTTTTTTGAAAAAATCGAAAAAAATTATCGCAATTTTTCCGGTCTGAAAAGCTATATAATAGGAAGGAATCGGTGGGAACTGTGGATAAGTATGTGGATAAGTTGTAAACTGAATGACGAAAAACAAGGTTTTGAAAAAAAGATGAAAAAAAACAAAAAAACTTTGAAAAAAGTGAAAATAAGTGTTGACAACGGGAT
>DCGL01000031.1 GCA_002314565.1 Clostridiales bacterium UBA1779 | reverse complement strand
CAGGGCGCGGGCTACCGCATAGCCCACGGCGGTATGGGGATCCATCACATAGCTGTATTCACGGAATACCCGGTCAATCATGCCGAAGCAGATCGGCTCTTCCGCATAACCGCCCCGCATCTTCTCGCGGATCTTTGCGAAGCATTCCTCGGGGATCTGATAGTATCCGTCTTCCCGCAACTGACGCATGAGATCATCGGTCATCGCGCTGTCATTGTCGCTGATATCGAAGAGAAAACGCTCGAAATTGCTGGAGATCAGAATATCCATGGAAGGGCTGGCCGTTTTGTAGAAGGGACGGCGGCGATCATAGATGCCCTGCTCCAAAGCATCAGTGAGAACATTGTTGCGGTTGGAAGCGCAAAGGAAGCGGCGCACCGGCAGACCCATGCGCATGGCATACCAGCCGGCTAAGATATCGCCGAAGTTGCCGGTAGGAACCGCCACATCCATAGGCTGTCCCATATTCAGGCGGCCTTCTCTGACCAGAGCCGCATAGCCGTAAAAATAGTAGACGATCTGCGGCAGCAGACGACNNCCCGGCGTATCCTGCGAAGATATTGCCGAAGTTACCGGTCGGGACGCAGAAATTGACCTTATCTCCGTTATTAATACGGCCTTCTTTGATGAGGTCGCAGTATGCTGAAAAATAGTATACTATCTGAGGAACGAGGCGCCCCCAGTTGATTGAATTGGCGCTGGAGAAGACGTAGCCCTTTGAATCGAGATAATCAGCTTCAGTCTTGTCGCCGAAGATAATTTTTACGCCGTTCTGGCAGTCGTCAAAGTTACCGTTAATACCGCAGACGTTGACGTTAGAGCCTTCCTGCGTGGTCATCTGAAGCTTCTGAACGCGGCTGACCCCTTCTGACGGATAGAAAACCATGATTTTAATTCTGTCTACGTCTTTGTATCCTTCGAGAGCAGCCTTGCCGGTATNNGCGGACTGCGCATCGTCGAAATTGCCGCGGATACCGATGACGCAGGTATTCTTCCCTGCCGTGGTATTCATCTGCAGCTCCTGAATGGGGCTGACACCTTCCTTGGGATAAAAAACGATGATACGGGTATGAGGTACATCGGAGAAGCCTTCCAGCGCAGCCTTGCCGGTATCGCCGGAGGTGGCAACGAGAATCAGAGCGTCACGCGTTTCGCCTGTTTTGCCGAGGGCCAGGGATAACAGTCTCGGCATAAGCTGCAGAGCCATATCCTTGAAAGCGGACGTGGGACCGTGCCAGAGCTCAAGGGAATAGGTATTGTCGTCAACTTTGTAAAGCGGAGCGGCTCCTCCGGGGAAGGAAGAAGCGGCATAAGCTGCCGAGCAGCATTTTTTGAGCTCCTCTTTTGTATAATCAGTGAGATAAAGTGAGAGAACCTCGACCGCTCTGTCTTCATAGCTCATCGGAACGAGTTTATCTATAAAGTCCTTGTCGATAGCGGGGAAGGCTTCAGGGACGTAAAGTCCACCGTCGGAAGCCAGCCCCTGCTTGATGGCAAAGGCGGAACTCACGTAATTCTTCTTTTCAATATCTCTTGTGCTTAAGTATCTCATTTTTTCACCTTTATTGTATTTTCAGCTGATAAAGGCGTTTTCGATGTGGTTGATTTTCTCAATTGTTACGGCGTCTGCCGTACCGTTTTTAACGTATACTTCTATAACATCAAAACGCGGAACCAGATATATTTGTTTTTCTTTTATGTATTTTCTTGCGGCGTCTATCAGATTGCGCTGCTTTTCGTATGTTACGGCTGAGGAAGGAGTTCCAAACCTGCTGTTTGCGTCATTCACCCGTGACTTTCTCGTTTTCACTTCTATGAATACGAGATTGTGACCGGTAACTGCTATTATATCCAGCTCGTGATGACCGTAACGCTGATTTCTTTCGAGTATGCGGTATCCTTTGCGTTCGATGAAATCTGCCGCGGCATCCTCTCCGATTTTTCCGGTGATTGCCTTTTGGGTAGGTTTTTTCTGTTCTTCGGACATTATTTGTCTTTTTCGAGAAAACGAATGAACTGTCTTCTGTGTATGGGAGCCGGTCCGAGCTCACGCAGGGCATCCATATGAGCTTTGGTACCGTACCCCTTGTGTTTTGCAATACCGTAACCGGGATATTTTCGGTCGAGTTCTTCGCAGAGGCGGTCTCTCGTCACTTTCGCAAGGATTGAAGCTGCGGCGATTGAGGCAGAAGCAGCGTCGCCGCCAATAACAGAACGGCCGTCAGTGTTGAAATCTCTGAAAATATTGCCGTCAACCAGAAGATAATCAGGCTTTACGGACAAACCTTCAACAGCTCTGCGCATTGCAAGGAGAGTGGCTTCAAGTATGTTGAGTTCGTTGATTTCTTCGACGCTGCTCTCTGCAACGCAGAAGCTTATCGCGGATTCCCTGATTTCGTCAAACAGCATATCGCGCTTTTTCGGAGTCAGCTTTTTTGAATCGTTCAGGCCTTCGATTATCAGGCCGTCGGGAAGAATGCAGGCTGCGGCAACTACGGGACCGCATAAGGGACCGCGGCCGGCTTCATCGATTCCGCAGACCGTTTTATATCCCTGCTGATGTGCCTGCTCTTCAAAACTGAAATCTACCATTATTTTAATACGTCCAGTGTGATTTTACCGATTTTGCCGGCTTTCAGTTCGTCGATGAGCATGGAAGCGGTTCTTTCATAGCTTATTTCGCCGCCGCGTACGAGCATTCCGCGTTTGCGGCCGATAAGTTCGAAAAGTTCGAGATCGGTCAGATTTTCAATTGCTTCAGGGGATTCTATTTTATATCTTTCGCACAGAAGTGCGGGATAGAGTTTGCGCAGACGGTTGCAGAGCGTGACGGCAAGCGTTTCGGTGTCGAGAATCGCGTCTTTAATCGCACCTGTCAGAGCCAGGTTTTCGGCGGTTCGTTTATCGTCGAATTTCGGCCACAGAACCCCCGGCATATCGAGCAGGTCAATGCCTCCGGGTGTAACAACCCACTGTCTGTCACGTGTGACGCCGGGACGGTTTTCCACCCTGGCTTTGCCGGAGCCTGCCATTTTGTTGATAAGAGATGATTTTCCGACGTTTGGAATTCCGACTACCATGACGCGAAGTCTCTTTCCGTTCATTCCTTTTGCGGAATATCTTTCAAGCTTGTCTGCACATAGTTCTTTTACGGCAGCGTAAACTTCATTGATGCCTTTTCCGCTTGCACAGTCTGTCGGAATACATTTTACCCCGTCTTTTGAAATTTTCTCAATCCAGCGGGGAAGTAAGCTCTGGTCGCACAGACCTGCTTTGTTCAGTAGCACGACTCTCGGTTTTGAAGCCGTGAGCTTTTCTATTTCCGGATTTTTTGAGCTTAGGGGGATGCGGGCGTCGCGCATTTCAATGACTGCATCGACGTCGGGCAGACTCTCGGTTATCATACGGCGAGTTTTCGCCATATGTCCCGGGAACCACTGTATGTTATAAATGTTATCCGTTGCCAAATCCGAATCCTCTCAGTTCACTTTTCCGAAAGATGAGAACGGATAAACTCTGAGTATCAAAACACCGAGTATCGAGCGTTCATCGACGAAACCGACGGGTCCGCGGCTGTCTGAAGAATTGTTCCTGTTGTCACCGAGAACGAAAACGTGTCCGTCTGGAACCTGAACGGGAAAAGTCAGGGATGAAGTCAGAATTGAGCGGTAATAGTTTTTGTAAGTTCCGTAAATATCGCTGAGGTCTGTTGCATTTGTCATATCTTCGGTGTCCGAAACCAGTATTTTTAGTTTACCGTCACCGTCTTCGATATCAATCCACTGTCCTTCGGTTGCAATGACTCTTTTTACAAGAGGAGACATATGATAGGCCGTATCGTGGAATACTATGATGTCACCGGTATCGGCTGTTGCGAGATTGTTGACTATAATGAGTTCTTTATCAAACAGAGTGTCTTCCATTGACTGACCGTCAACATTACAGACTCTGAAAACGAGTGTCAGTATCAAAAACAGAATAAGCAGGCTTATGGCAGCTGTTTCAACCATATCAAACAAATCCTGTGTAAAGGTGGTTTTAACCTGCTTGTCTTTCTCTTTTATTACGGTATCCATAAGTGTCCTCCATACAGCAATAAAAACCGATTCTATAACCAATATATTATATCATAATGAACGCATTTTTTCAATAAAAATCAGAAATTAACTGTTGAAATAAACAAAATAATATGATAATATTATAAATAAGACAAATTACGGAGCTCAAAAAACAATGACAGGAAAAAATCTGAAAAAATATAAAGAAGGCTCGAGAAGGCAGTCTGAAGACAAGCCTTGTTCTGAGAAAAAGCAGGTTATTACTGTAATCGTCGTGATACTTTGCATAGGGCTTGCAAGTGCGCTTTTTATTGCAATACCCAAAATTTCGGAGCTGCTTGAAAGCAGGGAAGAAGAAAGCAATAAATATTACTTTTACCCTGTTATTGTTGACGAAAACATATATGCCGATAAGTATTACCTTCAGCTTGACAGAAATTACTATTTTGAAGACCCTTCATACGGAACGACGGTTTCCTTCGATCCGGATTCGCTTGAAGAGGTTCCTGAAGATTATAAGCTGCCTGTGAGCTGTATAGTGAGATTTCTGGATTTCGCCCGTGACGGCGAATGTGAAAAACTGAAAGATCTGTACTCCGATATTTTTTATAAAAACGGATACACGTCCAAGACGAATTTTACGCCTCAGAAAATCTACGAAGCCAAGATTACGTATTACGACAGCGGTACTGTCAGCGAATCCCTCGGAACCTGGAGCACCTGGTATTTCTGGGTGGAGTACAAAATTTACAAAAACAACGGCACCTTCAGAGATGATATGGAATCAGACTGCTCGCGTAAAGAACTGTTCCAGCTGACATACCGTGACGGTACGGTTGAAATTGACGCTGTAACTCCTTATCGTGTATCAAACTGACAAACCGGATATAAAAAAGTCCTTGTGAAAATCTGCTTGCCATGGGGACTTTTTTCTTTTATTTTACAGAGAGAAGAAAAGTGCCGTTAAAATTGAAGTTGAGATATATTTGCGTAAAATGCAAATTTTACGCAAAAAGAAGAGGCGTAAACAGGCATAATGATATATTGAGCCGTAGTGAGCCGTAACGTGCCGTGGGACGGTTCTCCGGTACGGTAGCAAAAATCGCGCGTGCCACAGAACCTCTCTCCCTGCGGCTCGTTCAGTTCGCGATTCAAACAGTCACGGGGACTGTTCTCAGAAGCCGCTCATTCAGGCACGTCTGCAATAAAAATATCATACATTGTAAAAAAATATCTTTTCATTTTATTTAGTTTATGATATAATGACTGTAACAATACACGGAGGTGTTTTATTATGGCTATTAAGATGCGTTATCTGTATTTTTCCAAGAAGAAAAAAATGGCTGCTATCGGTGAGCAGATCAAGCAGAAATACGAGCTTCAGATCAACTCTGTCGACGTAATTCCGCCTGCATATTCCTGCGACAAAGAACGTGTGGTTATACTTGCAATTACCGGCAAGGGTGAACCTGCGGATGCTCTGAGACTGTTTTGCCGCGAAATGACAAAGCTTCGCGCTCAGAATACATGCCTTATTATGGACGGTGACCAGAAATGTGCCGATTTCGTACTTGGTTATCTGAGAGATGCCGGAACTAACGTTGTCGGTCAGACTCTCTTCATCAACGGCGGCAGCCTGTTCAATTCCAAGCCCAGCGATGCTGAAATGAAGACCATTACCGACTGGGTCGATGCCATTATCGCTGACCTTAAATAAGCAGCATACATTAAGTAAAAAGAGGTTCTGTACTTCCCCGGAACCTCTTTTCTTTTTTTATTTAATCGTTAAGTTTTACGCAATTAAACGTATTATGAACTTATTAATTCCCTGCTGAATATTCTTTTGCAAATTAACATTTTGGTATAAATAATTATACTGTACCGATAAATTCTTGGTTTAGTACAGCTCAAAGCAGCTGTCTTCAGATTAGAATTCCCGTTTCTTTTTGTGTATTTTCAGCGCAACAAATATAGACGGAACAAGCAGGAACAGTGCTGATACAATAATCTCAATCACGGAAATGTACGACTCATAAGTAATACTTTGATGAACTACCAAATCAGCAATACCGTCGCGATTGAAATCATAATAAATATCTTTCTCTGACACGGTTTTACCGATTTTCACTGTCGTAATCTTCTTATCGGACACTGAGAATACTTTTGATAAGCTATCTGAAATCTTAATATCCATTATGGCACCGGCAACGTTTGTGGTATCATTTATTTTTCTTGATGACAAGAACGGAACTCTTACAGTCTCGGAATATTCATAAACGTCTGCAGGTAACACCTTCAGTATGCTTTCAAAGCATCTGATATAATACTCATCAGTTACATCACTTCCCTTTTCGTCTGTAATGCGTACGCTTATACAGGTATTTCTGCATTCGCCAACATATTTTAACACGCTGCTTCCGTAAACCGAAATACTGTGTCCCAGTTTCAGTTTTCCGCCGATAATTTTATAGCCTTTGCTGTAATGTTCATCACCGTTAAATAATCCGGTTTCATCTGTCATAACGATATCAAGCACGGTCCTCTGATTATCAGTATCGCTTAAAATCGCCGGACGTTTTTCATATACTGTTTCATTATCTGAAACGACGCCGAGCTTTTTGGCTTCAGTTTCAGTCATTGGAAGTGACTGAATACCTCCGTAAGCAAATAATGTCAATTTCAGAGTCATATTATCAGTTTCAAATTCATTGACTCCGTCCCCATTTAAGTCCGGATTATTGATTTTTATAATGACTTGCTGCGATTGCACGGGAAGAATTCCAACGTATTTTCCCTTTTCTACGGAAGAAATTATGTAAGGTAAATCGGAATTATCAATGAAAACAGCAAAGTAATCAACATCTTTTCCGACTTCACCGAACAGCAGTTGTGCAAAATTAAATTCGGTCAGCACCTGCAGCTGAGTGTCTGTAATCAGAGTATTCTGAATAGGAGTTACGGTCAATTTTCCCGGTATGACCTTTATATCATATTTATCGCTTACGTCTTCACCGTTTAAGTCAAGAATGGAGACTTTGGCGGAACTTAAAGACGTGCCTACGTAAGTCTGTTCTCCTGTAAAATCAACGAAAATCTGATGACCGCTAAGCAAAGTGCCCGACAATTTGGAATTTTCTGCAGTCAGAGCTTCACCGTTGAAAGTGCGTGTGACATCTTGAATTGTTAAAGTCAGCTTGACGTTTTCTCCGGTTTCGGTTAATTCACCTGAATTTTCAATCATTTCGCTGACAACTGAACCGTCCGAGCCGTCAAGGTTCTTTGCATATTTTGTGGATTCAAGGACAACCCAGGTGTTTGTCGTTTCGTCGTAATATTCGCACCAGGCATGGGCAGCATTTGCTTTTACCAATGACGGATTTCCGGATGTCGTGTTTACTAAGTATCCGGTGCAATATCGGGCCGGTACTCCTGCATATCTGCAAAGAAGTGTCAAAGCTGTGGCAAAATGATTGCAGATTCCTATTTTTGATTCGGTCAGAAAATATAAGAGAGGATCTGAATTTTCAGGCACTTCCGGAAAATTCTTTGAATATGAACATAAACTGCCGAGAAACCGTGCCATGAACTCTGCTTTTTGAGAATTGGTTTTTAAATTTGAATACTCATTCCTATCCCATAAAGTGTTTGAATATCCATAAAAAACACTCCTGTAATCGTATAAAACGTACAGATAAGCATCAAGATTTTTTTCATAATTCAGTTTGTCAGTCGTAGCAGAATCAATAGATAAAGCCGAATTCATTATTTCATTCGTTCCGAAAAAAGTGAACGTATGGGAAGCGACTTTATCCTTGTTCAATATGCTATTCAGATTACCTCTGAATGAACTGTTAAGTAAAATATAATTCGGATACAAGCTGCAGATAAAAGCATCTCCGTTGTATGAACTGATTGTCACCGTGTCACACAACCCGTCATATAAGTTATTTGCAGGAGCCTTACCGGTAGGATTGTACGGTGACGCATATACCCCACTGTAAATCAAGCTGCCTGAATCCAAACTGTTATTCCATAATGAATTCAAATAGTTGTTATACTCTGCATTCTTCAGATAAATTAAGCCTTTATACGTTGAATTAACTGTAAATAAGATGCTGTTGTCAACGGGATTGGGTTTCGTAGATACTTCAGACGACAAGTCGTTTACTGCAGCCAAAGCATATACGGTAAGTAAACCGTATTCTTTTTTTATTTTATTAAAATACAGTGAGCTAACGTCATTACCGTTTTTATCTGCAAGAAATACGTCAAACGTATTCTGAACAGTCCCTATTTCGGTTATCGTGCCGTAAAATACGGTTTTCAGTGTTGTTCCTTCGGGAAGTGCCGCCACGTTAACAGAATATTGACTGCATCGAAGAGCTTTGCCGTCATATATTTTCTTTGCGTCAGTGCTTTTAACAATCAAATCTCCCTTAACGACCTCAAGAGTTCCGTATTCATAAACGAAATTATAAGAATTCAATATTTCCTTGTATGAAACCGGTTTAGTCAATCCGTATAATGAGTTCGGACTCCAATAAGCGAGAATTCCGGGGTCATTATTTGCTTTCCCGGCACAGATATCAACGACCTTAAACTTTGACTGACACGAACCTAATTCTGTCTGAGACGAAATTCTCTGTATGGCAAGGTATTTATCTTGTTCGTAAAAATTACCGGATACTATTTCAAAATTGCTGCAAAAAAGCGGAGTGCCGTCATATTCTTTGACAGTATCTGCAGACCTGATAACGATGGTTGCAGGCGTTATGGTCACAGTACCGTAAATGACGTTGAATAGATATTCTGAAGTTATAATTTTTCCGGTTTCGGTACTAATAACGTCAAAACTCATAACGTTATCATATGTTCCGGAATATTTAATGAAACTATTTGTATGGCCCAGCAAATATGCATCCGGTTCAAACGAGCCGCTGATAATTTCGTAACTTGAATTCCTAAGATATGTACCGTCGTACTCTTTTGTGAGCGTCGCGGTTTTTATTGTAATTATACTTCTGACAACGGTGAGGTATCCGAAGATTTGAGTTACGTCATAAAAATCCGTAACGTCATCTCCCGTATTCTTATCCGTAATATTTACGGTAAATTCAATGGGATGTTTACCGCATTCAAGTGACACTTCGGAAAATTCAACTTTTGCTTCATGTCCGGAAAGAAGAGCTCCTGAAGGTATGTTATATGTAGGAGTGAAAGTTTGATTTTCAGACAAGACATGAGTTGCGTCCTCCGACTCAAAAGTAATCGGGCACTTTAACGTATACATATTGTCGGTATCTGTCTCAACCGGTATTTCTGTAACGGTGTCTGTCTCAACCGATATTTCCGTATGATTATTGCCGAAATAATGCAGATAAGTACATAAAGCGAATGCAAAAACGCAGAAAAGAGGTAAGGAGATAAGAAGTACTTTTCTTATCTGTCTCACCTTTTTTTCATTTTTTTGCAAGCACTTAATATATTTACTGTATTCCTGCATTTTTATACCGTTTTATTTTTCATCCGTAATATTGCACGCTGCACTGCCATAGCAGTCATTGCCTTTTTCATCTTCATAGAATATTTCACAGATACATTCTGCAAGTTCATTAACGTTTGGGAAAGCACATATGTAAGATATTGATAAATTATGCGAATCCGCTTTCAGGTCGGGGATTTTGCAATTATACGATCCTATCGGAAGTCCGTCTTCAGATAAAGCAATAATTCTGACTGACGTTATTGAATAAGTTGATATTTTTTTGGGAGAATCAATCGTTACTGTCAGCGAAAGAGTAACTTTTTCGTCATTTTCGTATTGTTTGAGTGAGGAAATACCGACAGTCCAAGGAGATAAATAATTCTCAGTGTCGGTCGGTACGTATTCTTTGAAGAGTAAATATGAAGAAGGATCGTTTTCATAATCAAGTTCAAATCTCTCTGATGGGGACAAAAGAATTTCAGTGGCAATAAATGACACGGAGATAGCCAGTCCGGCAGTAATCAAAGAAATGATTTTTCCCTGAGTCTTAGTCTGTTTTGATCCGTTCTGTCTTAATAATACGAATAAAATAAACGTAATGATGAATCCCAGGACACAGGCAATACCTATTACGGTCAGTATTTTGTATTCTGCCCTTGTCGTATCGGTGATACTGAACAGAACTTCATTATTTCCGAAAAAAACGGAGGATATGAAAAAAGCGCATCCTATGCTGCCGAGAATCATAAACAGAATTATCAGAATGCTCCCTATATTTCTTTTCATTTTCCGTTCCTACCTTCTCAGTCTTCTTTTATATCCGTTCTTTTGCTTTTTCTCTTACGTTGGGGTATTTCCTCATTGCATTGTGAAGGCGTTTTTCCCCAAAATAGCACATCCCATACGTATTTTTTCCTTGCTTTCCTTTTCATTTTAGCAAGATTTCTGTTATAGAAATTATCAAAAAGGTTTTTTTCTTTTTCAAGAATCAAAAAATTCTCTTCACTTCTGTAATCGTCGTCCGTTACTCTTCCGAGAGATACTTCAAGTGCGCGGATACGACTTTCATACTCCTGTCTTTCGGCATTGAATTGCTCATCCCTGAGCTTTAGCAAACGTTCGGTCTGTTTATTCAATCTGGCACAAAGTTCATCTTGTTCTTTGTTAAATCCGGCACGAAGTTCTTCCACGGCCTGCTTCAGCTGTCTGTCTGATAGGGGAATACCGCTTTTAATCAGTTCGTATACAGATTTATCGGAATCATCAGAAAAAATGTTCTCATCAGGCTTGATTCCCCCGGTCTGTGACTCGCAAATTGCAGAAATCAGTGGAATAATCGCTTCAAGTTCTGAAAAGCATTCGAGATCTGTATCCGTATCGTCGATATCAACGTCTTCAAAAGTAAGCGGTGTTTTTTTATATTCTGTCAGATAATCAAGAAGTTCATTTGCACATACGAAATCCGGGTCCATAAGGATTGCGTTTGTCGGATTAATCGGCAATTCAAGCATATCGTTATCATCGAAACGCGACAATAATTCGGTCTGAAGCAATTCTTCAATTTCGACACTGACAGCATCAATTCTTGAAAAAAGCGGATCGGAATATCTGCCGTCGAAATAAGCCGCGCTTGAATAGTACTCAGCCTTTATTCCCATTCCATTTTCTTTTGAACCGTAATTCAGTTCAAAATCCAGACGGTCAATACCTATTTCACCCTTTTCTGCCTCAGATAAAGCTGAATGGATAAAGTTTTTTAAAGTACGTATAACCGTATAAAGGAAACGGTTATCGTAAACATCGAAATCCTCGTCGTTTATCGGCACGAAAAGAGAGTCGGGCATAATGCCTCTTGAAGATTCTTTTAAGGTTTCACTGTGTTTTGAAAGCTCCCTTACGGTTTCCTGAGACACTTTCCGTACAAGCTCAAGAGGTTCTTTAATTATGTCGTTATACAGACGTCGTCTGCTTTGGGAGACAGCGCTTCTGAGAGAAGGCATACAGTTTTCTGCCATAATTATCCAGTCTTCAAGCGGTCTCACGATTTGCTTTTTGGAATATACGTGGCATTTTCTGTCAGCATTGATTAAGAGTCCCGCCTGAGCCGGCATCTTCTGCTCGTTTCTGATTAGTTTTTTCAGTTCGGCATAATACAGTTCTGAATTTTTCATTTTTCAAATCTGGATAAATACTTGCGACATACAGGCATTGATCCGGCTCCGAACAAAGAGTCAAACTGAGATGTAAGACCGGTGTACTCCTTCTTTATCAGCATGGCACTTCTGGATTCAAGCTTGCGTAAAATTTTGGTTGCAATAAAGATATCAGCAGCTTCTTCTTCCGTTCCGCCGCAGGCAACGTAACAGGGGACGAATACTTTATATTGTTCCATAATTCTGTTTCCGAATGTAATTCCGATTTTATCGGTGAGATATGCGTCAAATTTAATGATTTTTTCATTCATTGAGGAAGAAACGGGATATATGCAGAGGGCTTCTTCTTTCAGTGCATCAAAGGCTTTTTCTGAAAGCATAATAGGATTCTTTTCTTCTGCCGGGAAAGGCTCGTTTCGCCGGTCAAGCTGAATGACCATGGCGCGGTCGTAAACCTTATCGGAAATCGTATAAGTCGAGTCGTCTCTGTTGGCAGTCCCGATAAACCACTGGTTTTCCGGAATTTTCATACGGCCGTTTTTTATCAGTAAAGGATCGAAGGGACCTGAATCGGAAATAACTTCAATTTGTTTTTTTGAACTGTCGTTTATTTCGAGCATTGAAAGAAATTCGGCAAAATAATACTCCACTCTTGCAATATTCATTTCATCAAGCAGAGTAACCGTTACTTTATCGGTATAAAGACCTCTGTAAAGTGCTTCAAGGAAAGCAGTTTCGTTATATTTTCCGGTAAACTCATTGAAATAACCGATCAGATCGTTCTTCTCTTTCCAGGACGGCTGAACGGAAATAACGTTCGTTCCGTTTCCGAGATATTCACCGAAAGCCCAGGCGATAGAGGTTTTTCCTGTTCCCGAAATTCCCTGGATAATTATCAGTTTTGATACGCAGAGAGAAGCTATGAATGTACGGACAGTTGAAATATCGTAATACAGACCGTATTTTGAAGAAGCGAAATCACGGAAATCACGGCACATTTCATCAAGTGAAACTGTTTTGTCGGTCTGTTCTGCATCCCGGTTTTTATTTTCTGCATCAACTGAGCAAAGTCTCGGAAATCTGACGGTTCCGATTCTTGACTTGGCGGCAACCGCACTTTCACTGAAACCGAAATAGCTCAAAATAGCCGTTGCAGAGGCAAATAACCCCAGAGCGATAATAATTATCATAACAGAGGACTCTGTATTGAATGTCCTGAAAAGCTTCTCGTCTGTTTTTAAAACGCTTAAAACGACGAATATTACGGTAACCAGCAAAGCAGCTGAAGCAATCAAAGTCAGAATAATTGAAACCAAACCCGATATAATAGGTTTGCGCGCAGATATGCCTTTCAGCTTTTTTTCATTTTTATAATCTGCCT
>DCGL01000114.1:2218-16759 GCA_002314565.1 Clostridiales bacterium UBA1779 | reverse complement strand
TTCCCTGCTTGCTAAGGTGTGAGACTCGTCGAAACAAGTTGCATATCTTTCGGCACGGCAGCCAGACTCAGGTGATGAACTCCGTGAACTGCGGACCGGGGGACGTTTCTGGTGGTTCAAAATGAACCACCAGAAACGTCCCCCGGTCCGATTTGAGCCGGCAGAAACGTCCCCCGGTCCGCTTTTTCACAGTCTTACTTTATCTGCAATCAGCATTTCTCTGAGTTCTGATACGGACAGATCTGTCGGGGATTTGGCCTGCGTGACAGCAAGGGCGGCGGCGGTGCCCGCCGCCTGACCGAGTGCCATACAGGGAGGCATTACGCGGATGGCGCCGGCAGCGTCGCTTTCGGCGGAAATGCTGCGCCCGGCGACCAGCAGATTTGAGAAGCCGCGGGGCACAAGACAGCCGTAGGGTACGCCGTAATATTTTCCTTCGGGAAGGGCTATGTATTCGTTTGATCTCGGACCGAATTTGCCGTGGACGTCAACGGAGTTCGCGGCAATCATTATGCTGTCGTCGGGTACTTTGCATCCGAGAACGTCGTCAAGAGTCAGGGTTTTCAGACCGCGTATGTGACGGGTTTCTCTGATGCCGACGGTGCTTCCGGTTTGAAGCAGCTTTGCGTTTTCGCAGCCGGGGACGTATTTTACAAAGAATCTGAAAATCTGATCGACCTGTTCACGTCCGGCGATTTCGCCTTCCGTCAGGCTTTCGCTCTGTGTGCCGTCAATCCCCATAATTCTCGACGTGTTGATACTCCATTCGTCCTTGTCAACACCGCGGAAAAGGCCGATTGAAACGCGGTCAAGATTCCAGTCCCCTGCCTCGCGGGCCTTCGAAACCCACCAGTGAAGGGAACGGTAGTTTACCCCGTCAATGCGGTAGAAATTGTTGATATTCTTTTTGTAATCTTCTTCGATTTTATCCGAATCGACGTTGCCGATTCTGAAAAACATGGTTGCCGGCTGGATTTTTCCGTTTTTCGGGTTTCCGAGCTCGTATCCGGCTCCGGCAGCAGCCGCCAGATCGGCGTCGCCCGAACAGTCAACGTAAACTTTTGCCTTGGCTTCGCACAGGCCTTCCTTGCAATGAAGAATGAGCGACTTGATTTCACCGTCTGACGTTTCGGCATCGACGAATGATGTGTGGTAAAGAATGTGAACTCCTGCTTCCTTCAGCATACGGTCGGCAACCAGCTTGAGTGATTCGGCGCGGAAGGGCGTCACGTGATTGTGCCCGACTGTAATATACGACGTAAAAGCGGAAGGAGCACCGCACTCAACGGGCGGTATTGCTCCGTTTACGGCAACAAGCCTTTCCACGATTTCGCGGAACAGACCCTGAATGAGCCATTCTTTTCCGCCGCTGTCATAGCAGGTCATAAAAGGAGCGACAAGGCCGGCTGTGGCCATACCCCCGCAGAAGCCGTTCTGTTCGACGAGCAGAGTACGCGAACCGTGCCTTGCGGAAGACAGAGCTGCACAGAGACCGGCGGGACCTCCGCCGATGACGATGACGTCATATTCGTATTTAAGAGTCAGTTCTTTGGAATACATTTGTTGAACTCCTTATCAAATAAACCGTATTGTATGTGAAATCAGGAAATAAAAGCCGTTAAGAACGGCTTTATTTTGGGGCAATTTTTGAAATATAGAAGCGATAATCGAGTTTTGTGCGGTGTTTGGAATCGTATTTCAGTTTTTTCTGCTGATGATATATGTAATCCGGGTTCTTTTTGCTGATTTTTCCTTCGTATACCACGTGAATTTTATTGTCAGCGGCAAAAGAGAATGCAGCTTTAACGGATTTGTTGTTTTTTCTGATTTCGCTGTCAATAAGATAATTGTACAGGCCGGCATTCAATATGCTGTATTTTTCCCGTCCGTAGATTGACAGTATTCCGTTTTCAATTTTGCCGATATCGCCGGTAAGATGAACGTCATCCGTGATTACGATGTCCCCTTGCAAAGCAATCAAGCCAACTCCGTCTTTATTCGGATTTTGCACCCGGACACTGACTCCTTCAACCGGAGTGTCGAAAGAGAAGGGATGCTTTTCATAGGTATCCAGGTCCGTCATATATATCAGCGCGCTCTCGGTTGCTCCGTAGACGTAACGGATTCTTGCTTTCGGAACGATACTCCTGATATGTGAAACCTCATTCTCATACAGAATGGCTCCGCCTAAAAAGCACTTGCTTACGGGGAGTGGTTTTTTCATTTTTAAAATGGCTTTAATGGAAGTCAGAAATACGTCAGCCTGATTTTTCGGGGTCTTTCCGATGATTGTCGTGTGGCCTGAATATATTGACAATACCGTATACATTGGCAATCCGCAGAAAACGACGTCATTATCTTCAATTTCAATATTATTTCGGATAAACGCTTCCTGTCTGAACAGATAATCAACTGTGCGGGTAATGGATTTCAGAGTGCCTGTGGTTCCCGATGTGAAAGTAATTATTGATGCAGGGAAGGTGCCTTTGCAGACTGTGTTTTCCCTTGCGTATTCATTGACTCTGATTTTCTTCAGCCCCGGAATCAAAAAGGCGAAGAAAGAAGTCAGATTATCAACGAGAACGTATTCTGCCCCGGCAGTCCTTAACAGCTGCTCGGTTCTTTTTCTGTCCCTGAAAGAATCCGGTATGACAAGAGTTACTCCTGCCATAACACCGGCAAAAACCGAGACGTAGAACAGGAAGGAGTCCGGATACAGAAAGATTACCGCTTTTTTGCCGGTTAAATCAGATTGTATAAAAAATGATTTCATCTTTTCACAGGCAGTAAGAAAGTCGTTAAAGCTCAGCCTGTGAGCCTTGTCTATTATTGCGATTTTACTGTTGTTATCTGCAAATTCAATAAACGTATCAATCATATTTTTTTGTATAAATCAGAAAATCCCGATAGAAATACGCTCGGTCTTTCTTCAGGTCTTCGGTACTGTTGATTCTGCAAAGCTTCAGGTTTCTTATGTTGAACATATTCCAGAACGCAACTTTTCCGTAATCATTCAGCGCAAGAGCGATTTTTTCTGAATATGCCGTCATACAGTCATCCGGCATATATTCAAAGATATCCGAAAGATTCATAAAATCATATTTCTTTCCCGGAAGCATGTCATCAAACGATTTGTAATGAATATCAAGATGATTTATGTTCTGTTTGATCTTTAGAAAATTCTGTTTTTCCAGATAAAAAGGAAGGGTGTTATAACGGTTCAGCAGGACGTAATTTATATAAGGATTGTTGCCGTTTGTATTATTTTCAATACCCATATCAACGCGCTTTTTCAGTTGGGCGGACAGGCTTCCTTTATTGTATCTGAAAAAGGCTTTATCTCTTCCGAGTCTTTTCATAACCGCTTCGGAAAAGAACAGTCTGAACATAAGCCTGAACCTCAGTGTATTGACGTATTTGCGGTAAATATATCTCTGTGCATCAAGGTCCGTAACGTTTGCAAATTCACTTATGTGCTTCGGGGAAACGACCAGCGGAAATACCCGGGTCAGGAAAATTCGGAAATAATATTCAAATTTACCGGCGTTGACAAGTTTGGTTTCACTGATAAGATAATGATGTTCATCGAAATAACGCATAGTATCTTCATCCAGCGTTGGTCTGATTTTATCATAATACTGGACGGGATTTCCTTCTTTTATTCCGAGGAATATGAGAAATTCATCATATTCCAGCAGACTGACAGCGGCTTTTTTCAATCTGCACAAACAGACCTGAGCCGGATTGAAATCAAAGGCGTCTACGTGTACGTTATCGTTTGTCAGAAATGCCAGACTGTTGTCAAGTCCGGATGCCACGGACAAGATTTCTCTGTCGTTGAGAGAGAGGTACGGTCTGAGCATCAGAAAATCCTCGTGACAGTTACTGTAATGAATATAGTCTTTTTCCTTATAGTAATCCCTGATCTTCAATCCTGATTACTCCTTCAATTCCGTCAAGTGTGACAAGATCGTTGTCCTTGATTTTTTCGGTCGCGCCATCAACTCCAACTACGGCAGGAAGACCCATTTCACGGGCGACAACAAAGCTGTGCGAAAGCATGCTTCCGTGCTCGACAATCAATCCCGAGGCTTCGGGGAACAGCGTTATCCATCCCGGGTCGGTCCTTTTGGTTAAAATAATATTTCCGGTAACCAATTTGTCTGAAGGATTGTTCAAAAGACTTACCCTTGCCTTTACGATTCCGCAGCCTGAAGGAATTCCGTGTAATCCTTCGGAAGGATTGGATGCCGATACGGGCAATATTCTCGTTTCATAGAAAGCAACACGGTTATAGTATCCGTGCTTTTTGTACTCCGCTTCAGCGGATTTCCGTTCAAGGATTAAGTTCCTGACGTCTTTTTTATCAGACATAATTTCATCTTTTGTCAGATAGAAGATGTCATCGGGATCTGAAATTCTTCCTTCTTCAAAAAAATTCCTTCCGTATGCCAGGAATATGTTCCTGACGACCGAAAAAACATAGGTTCTTTTCAGACGAAGACGTTCTCTGTTTTGAATATAGTATTTTGCTTTCGATGAAAGGAATCTGAGATTCCGCGGAATTTCAACCGTATTTCGGGCAGGTTCCGTACGGACAAGATCCAGAGAATTCCTGATGGCTGAAAACAGAATCAGCTTATCTTCAATCATTGTTTTTGTTTCCAGCTTCAATTCATTCATTACCCGCGGACCGTATAAATAAACGTATTCGTTGAGCATTTTGCTCAGTTCACTGTCACCGCAGTAATATTTATCATACAGTTCGTTTTCCGGCAGGGCTTTAAAATTGTCATAAAGAGCCTTGTCGGCTTTTATGAATGCGACAATCCTGTCCATATACCGTGCGCTGTTTGCGGATTCAACGTTTCCGTTATTGTTTACGCACTCATTTACAAGTTCACGGCTGTTTTTGTATTTTTTGGCTTTTTCCTTCAGCATACCGAAATAAAACATTACGGCGCAGTCGTTGATTATCGGAGTGGCAAATTCGGAAATGACATTTTTTTCAATGGACTCATACAGCTCTTTCAGTTCACTGTTGGTCATCCTGAGTTCTTTCCCATAGTGAGGAAGGACAATCCGGTTAAATTTGTCAATGAATTCCCCGGAAAGCTTTTCCATATGCGATAATTTATTCAGAAATACCGCGATTACCTTTACGGCATCAAAGAGGTTCAGTTTAACTTTTTTTACGTAATTATTCGACGTTTTGACGCCCATCATACTTTCCATATATTTTGTGGATTTTTTTGATGGGAAAATTGACGTTACGTGATACCAGCTGTTTAAATTGTAGTATATTTTTCCGTCATAATAATAGAGCATATTATTCAGCGAACCGTCCAGAGAATCAATGATCTTTTTTCTGATATGCCCGGCGTTAAAGGTTGCTTTGTAAACTTTGGTATATACTTCCTTTGCAAATGAAAAAGTCAGAGGGGAAGTGACCCCGTAATAAGACTCAATAATATTGGAGTTGTCGATTAACAACTTCATTTCATGGCAATTTATATCCTGATACGTGGTAATATCACGGGTCTGAAGCAGATACACTTTATTGTTCCGGACACAGAACTCAATGTCCTGAAAGTGATCGCACTGCTTCTGAACCGTGGCGCTCAGTTTGAGCAGCTTCTTTTTTACGGAAGGAGTCAGAATGTCTTTGCCTTTGATCTGCTCCTTGACGCCGTTGATATAATAAGTCGTTCCGTCAACGCTTCCGTCTACGAGCTTATCTCCGAGTCCCTCACATACACTGATGACGGTTTCATTCATATCATTGGTGACCGGGTTAATTGTGTTGATGACTCCGGCAAAATCAGCATCAATCATTTCCTGAATAATCACGGAAATCCTTATGTCATCAACGTTCATTCCGTTGTTTTTACGGTACGCAAGGGCTTTTGCGGTGAAGGCACTGTCACGGACAAGCAAAACGCGTTCATACAAATCATCGTATTTTACGTTCAGATAGCTTTCGTGGACTCCGGCAAAGCTTGCTGAAGCTGAGTCTTCATCAATACCGGATGATCTTACGGCATAGAGCCTGTTCTTTTTACAGAACGATCTGATATAAAGCTTTATTTTATCTTCTTCCAGACCGTTATATGGAATTGAGATAAATGCCGGAATTCGTACTCCTTTTATCTTTGAAAGATGATAAGCTTTTCCGCCGTACAGTCCCGGGTCAAGAGATTTTTCCTTTTTAAACAGTGAAAACAAATAACTTATGACAAAAATAACAAGCACCAATCCTGCAGCCTGAAGTTGTAAGCCGGCGAGATAGAAAAACGAGACGAATGAAATCGCCGGCAGAAGAAGCATTTTGAGGTATTTATTGTTGAAAAAAAGCAAAGAGAGAATAAGCGCTGCCGGAATTATGAACAGATGCGTTCTGCTGATTATTGCGGCAGACAGAATTCCGAGGCTGAAAGCACTGAGTAAAATATAAAGAACGGTTTTGCTGAATACCGTCTTGTGTTCAAGCAGATCCGTATAATAATCGTTGACGTCGTCCGCGACTCTGATCAGCAGTACGAGCATAACTGTCTGCGCAAAAACGGGAAGGGGACGGGGCACCGACAGAGAAGCGAATAAAACGCATATCGCAAACAGCAGGCCGGAATATGCGATTGTCAGAACGTACCGCTTTAAAAACAATTTCATACTACCACCATCTTTTTGAATATAAATTTGCTTTAAGCATCAGTAAATTATAATTTATTCCGGCGTAATCGCAAAGCTTCTTCAGTTCATTTCCGGCGATTTTCGGGTCTTTACAAACGTTTAAGCGCTCTGTCGCTTCTTCTCTCGACAGGGTTCCTTCTCTGACCATTACCGACAGTTCAGGCATAAGGTGACATCTTCTTGCGGCAAGGTTTTTGATGTGAAGAGCACCGTGATGAATCAGACAATCAAAATGTTCTTCTTCACTTTCGGCTCTCCAGGATGTGTGTTCATATAAAAAGTTCAGGATGTCGTTTTTGTTGTAAGGGTGGTATAAGAAATAAGCGAGGAACGGTCTGAATCCGTCGGCTATGGCATTGGGGAGCAATTCGTTTTTCAGTATGTCCGCCAAGGACGGATCGACAAGTTTTCCGATTTTTTTCAGTACGTCAGAATATAATGCATCCTCATCAACGGTTTCTTCGAGTCCGGTTTCAATAAAGGGTTTAAAGAAATCATCAACATCTGAAGCATAATTCCTGAACATCTGCGGGAAGCTTCTGCCGTGAACACCGACAAGTGCGTCGGCTTTTGTGGTATAGTTCACCATTGCAGCATAGCCTAAAAAGGAGCAGGCGATACAGGGTGACAAATATTTATTGACAATGTATCTGTACATGTCTTTCAATATCCGGTCGTCACAGCTTACGTATTCATGTTCAACGTCAAGTTCTTTAACGAGACGGTCAATTTTGTCTTTTGCTTCTTTTGATAAGAACCCGTTATCCAGAGTAAAAGTCCGGACTTTTAAATTATATACGTTTTTGAGCTGCCAGAGAACGTAGGTGGAATCCTTTCCTCCGCTGAAGCCCAGTGAAACGTCATATTTATGACTGTGTTCTTTCCGGACCTTGCTTAAAAATATCCGTTCCAGTCTGTCATAGTCGTGAAATCTGTCGTATTCATTTTTATAGGTGGTGCAAAAATTGCAGACTCCGTTTTCATCAAAATGAATGTGTCTGACCGTTTTGTCATTACAGCATTCTTTGCATCTCAGATTATTTATCATTCACATACCCCAGAAGTCCGTAATATTTTCTTCTGATCAGACATCCGTTTGACATTTCGTATAAGACCTTGGTCCTGTCATTCTGAAAATGATACAGGACTTTATCATAGCCGGAGTCAAGCATAATCCGGGTTGAATAATCAATGAGAGTCAAAAGCACTGAGGTTTTCTGATAAGCTTTCCTGATTCCGACCGTTTTACTTACGTAAAATCTTTTTTCCGGGTCTTCGTAACTGAAGCTCAGCGCAATCGGTTCGTCTTTTTTATGGATGATAACGAGGTCCGGGCTGCAGGCTCTTATGTTCTGAATATAAAGCTCCTTAAAATCTTCGGAAGAGATGGGCTCATAATAATCTGCATTTTCAAAAGCGTCGGTGCTTATTTTATATAAATCATCAAGATAATCGTAGCATTTTTCTCCTTTTATCACTTTTACCGTGTAATCCGGCGGGAGCTTGGCTTTTTTCGCAAGTTCCGTGATTTTCGGGTTGAGCGTTCCCAGCGTTGACGAATATCTGTGTTCGACAAAAAATCCCTGATTCAGAAACAATTCGGTAATTCTCCTGTCATTCAGAGCATCAGGATATAATCTGAAATCGTAGGAGTCCAGAGACAAGCGGTAGCTGTACCAGGTGGAGCCGTTAATCGGGCCGATAACTTTGGACTTGCCGATTTTGTTTTTCATTTCTTTAATCACTCTGACGTCATCTTCTTCATTTGTAAAATGCACGAATCCGAAATAAAATACGTCTTTCTTGCATATCAGAGTGAGATTTGAATCGTTCGATGATATTACTTCATATTCATCATCTTTCAGCATCCGGTCTTTCTCGGCGATTTTCGGGATTACTTCAAGTATTTCATCAAGAGAGTCGATACTGTAATCGTAGTTGTGCGCACGGATATATCCGTACTTTGCAAAGACGAAAAACACCTTTCTGTGGTTTTCGATGGCTTCATAATCAGTGTATGAGTCACCGACAAAAACGGCTTTGTCACGATATGAGTCTGTGATTTTTTTAATATTGTCTTCCTTTCTTCCGTCTTCAATCGTATAATCGGCTTTCACGTATTTTTTTACGGAAGAAATTGAATAAAAAGCTTCCAGATACTTTCCCGGACAATTGGAAACGATATATATATCGTATTTTTTACTCAGTTCACTGAACAGATATTCAATATCCGAGCTGTATGTTTTCGGATTGTTTATCATATATTCAATTGAATAGCCCAAGCCCTTTGAGCTGATAAGCGCTTTGTCCGAATCGTCTTTGAACAGACCGTCAACCAGATCCTTGAATTTAACGCCTAAAAATGAGAGTATCTCATTCTCGGAGGCTTTTCTTTTCAACGGAAATTCTTCGGAAAGCTTTTCATATGCATATAAAAACGAATCCTTGGTTTCCCAAAGAGTGCCGTCCAGATCAAAAATCAGTTTGCTTATCATATAATCCGCTCTCCGTTTAAAAAATAATATGCTTTCAAATATCAATATGCAATATAATATGTATCAGGTAAATATATTTTATACAATTGACTTTCTTTTGTCAACTGTTATTTTGTGATGACGAAGGCGTGGGATTTTTACTCAGCTGAAGCAGTGTACTTATGGATGCGATAAAAAGGTGAGACAGGCATGTCTGCTTATAAAAAGACGCAGCTGAAGAATATTCTTCAGCTGCAAGATCTTTAATTTTCTTTGAGATAAGCCGAAAGCTGAGACAGGACGCCTGTTGCAAAGAACATACAGTTCGGCCAGAAGCCGGCTCCTGCGCGGTGCTTCGGGGTCATCCAGTGTGTCGGAATGAGACCGTTCGGCAGCTGCATTTTGACAATGGCTGCGGCCATTGTCTTTGCTTTTTCAAGATAAAGCTCACCGCGGCCTGCCTTGTGCATTGCCATAAAGGTGCGTACCATATCCGAGGTGCTGGCGTCAATCGGAACGTGCCAGTCGTACTGTTCAAGTCCGCAGGGCGTCGGGTAGTCACTCGGGTCAAACTGGGTTCTTGTGAAGGGAGCCGGTCTCTTCCAGATGCAGAACTGGTCTTCTATATATCTTGCAAGGTCGTCCGCAACGGCCATCTTCTCTTCATTGTCGGAATAGAAGTTGCAGTAGAATCTTGCAAGAGCGCTTGCACCGTAATGGGACAGGTTGGAATAATGGGTGGAAACCGTCATGTCTTCGAACTGGGCCTCAAAGTTGAAATCGTGAAGAACGGTTTTTTCCATATATGCGACGGCTCCGTCAGCCATCTTTTTGTAGGCTTCATCTCCGGTTCTGGCATACATTTCCATACACATCGGGGCGATTTCCTGAATCGGCAGGCAGTAATTCGGGGTGAGCTTCTCGCCCGTTCTGTAATCGCGGATAAGACACCAGCTTCCGTTTTCCTCGACGGTCTTTTTGAAATATTCGCCGATGAGCTTGGCGGCTTCGAAGTATTTTACATCCCCGGTGGCAGCTTCAAGGTGCAGATAAGCTCTGCAAACGGTAGCGGGATAAATCATCATAACGGTATTGATTCTCTCGCCGGCCTTGAGATTGTTTCTGGTTTCGGGATTGGAACGGAAGTCAATCTTGTATGTGGGAGGAATTCCGTACATAGGATGACCGGTCTTCGGAGTGGAGGCCAGCAGGTAATCAGCTGTGATTGTTGCAAGCTTCATTGCCTGCTCTTTTCGTTCGGGGCAGAGAACAGACAGTTCAATCATTGAATCAATGATTGCGGCAATCATCTTTGAAGGATATACGTATCTGTCACTGTCCGGGTCGGGGGTTCCGTCCGTGAACCAGTGCTTGATGAAGGGCTGCTCAAACGAGCAGTCGTATGCCTTCATGGCGGCAGCCTTGAACGAAGGAACCTCGGGAACGAGTCCTTCTTCAAAAGGAGCAAGTCTGAAGAAGGTTCTGGCACCGATAAGATACTTTTCGTTTCCTTCACGGTCGAGCGCATAAACCCTGAGATTTACGACGCCTTCGGGAATTTCAGCCCAGATGGGTGTCAGCAGCGCGCGGCAGTTGTCTGCCTCAAAAACGTGTTCAACGTTCTTTTCGTCAACGGCACGGTAACGGTAGATTTTTGTTCCGGGCAGTTCATTGAACTGAAAAGCCGGAACGTACATAAACTGGTATGACGAGGTGTTCCAGAAGGGTTTTGTCGTTTTTCCCGTTGGGTGCGGGGTGAATTCGGCAGAGCAGCATTCGTTGAAGGCCTGTTCGGTAAAATTGATTTTTTCCATAATAAAAGGTTGTGCCCTTTCCTGTATTTCTATCCGTGAAAGCTGTATTCTCGCAGCATTTATCGAAGATGTGGAATCCTGAAAATTCAGTCGGATTCAGAATGGGTATATTATATCATACTAATGCTAAAATGAAAATAAAAATGCAGGAAATCCTGCATTTTTTGAAAATCAAATCAAGGATTCAAGCAGCTTCTTTGCGGACAGAATGTCTTCAATCTGCTTCTCGCCGCTGATTTCGCGCTCGATTGTAATTGCTCCGTCGTAACCGACCTCTTTGAGCTTTGCAATGAAGCGCGGATAATCGACGCGTCCCTCACCCATGGGCTTTTCTTTTCCGAGATGGCGTCCGTCAGTCGGATATTCTCCGTCCTTGCCGTGAATACCTCTTACGTATTCGCCGAAAATATCAAGGGCGTCAACGGGGTTGGCTTTTCCGTACATAAGAAGATTGGCGGGGTCGAGATTAATTCCGAGATTTCCGGTTCCGACGTCCTCTATCGTACGCTTCAGAGTAATCGGGGTTTCCTGACCGGTTTCAAACAGAAAATACTGACCGTCAAGTTTGAGTTTGGTCGCAAGATATCTGAGAGCCGCAACAAGCGACTGATATTCTGTCGTTGCAGGGTTTTCGGGAAGAAAACCTACGTGCGTTACGACGTCTGTCACGCCCATTCTCTTGGCAACCTTCGCGCCGCGGATAAGCATATTGAGACGTTCGGCTCTGTATTCGGAGGGAACGAGGCCTAAGGTCAGAGGACCTTCATAAAAATTCCAGTATGACATTCCGTCCCAGCCGCACCAGAACGCGGTAATTTCAACGTTGTACTCCTTTGCTGCGGCAGCAGCTCTGTCGGCAAGCTCGTCGGTAAGATGAGCGCTGTTCCAGCATTTGAGCTGGCAGGTGGAAAGACCGAGCTCTGCAACCTTGCGGATGTTTTCTTCAACGTTCTGATTAAGCGTGGTAAGTACTCCGATTTTCATCTTTTTACCTCTCAGTGTATTGATTTTTCGTGTTACCGGTTCTTTTTCGTGACGGGCTTGCGCGTACCGTCAGGATACTGAATTACGGTGTTATCGAGTATGCCGCGCAGATTGCGTCGGTAACTCTCGATATATTCTGCGCGCAGCTTTTTCTGTTCTTCGAGCTCCGCGTCAGTCAGCGCACGTTCTTTTGAGAGATGCGCAAGTTCGTTTATTCTGTCAATTTTGGACTGTTCCATTTGTACTCCGCAAACAAATAATCTTTAATGAATTATAGTGTATAAACGTAAAAAAGTCAAGTGAAAAAGTGCAGGAGTTCAAAAATTGAGGGAAGTCGCATTTGATTTTTCGCAGGAAAAATGATATAATCTTAAAACACGTAAATGCGGCGGCATACAAGCTATCTGTTGCCCGAGGAGCCGCAGTCTGAAACCTGAAAGGATACTTCCGCAAAGCGGAAGCCGGAGTGATTGGAATGAAAAAGAAAACCGTCGGAATTGTCGTGGCCATCGAACTTAATGCCATCTTCGAGGTTTATGAAAACGTAACTGAAATTGAAACCGGGTCGGCGTTCAGGCTGTTCCACGTTGAAAAAGAAAAATACGATCTGTATATAGTCAGATCGGGAATGGGTGAATGCGCGGCAGCTGCTGCCTGCCAGCTGCTGATTTCAAGATTCGGAGTATCAATGATTATCAATTTTGGGGTGGTCGGAGGACTTGTGCCCGAAATGAGGCAGCAGAAGGTCTGTCTTGTGGAAAGAGTCGTTCATTATAAGTACGATTGCTCTGAATTTATGCCTCTGGCTGTCGGTCAGGTTGACGGATACGATTCGATTTTCCTGAAAACCGATGAAAAGCTGCTGAAGGCGGCACAGGCTGCCGGCGAAGGACTGCCCCTTGTCACCTGCTGCTCGGGCGACAAGTTTATCGGTACGGCTGAAGAGAAATCCCATCTGCACGAAAAATTCAGCGGGGATATCTGCGATATGGAATCCGCAGGTATCGTGCTGACCTGCGATATGAACCGCATCCCCTGCATTCTTTTCAAAGCCGTATCAGACGGCCTTGCCGACGGAGCCGATGGCTTCTACGCCGAGCTTGACAACGCATCAAAGAAATGTCTGGTTCTTGCGAACGGGATTGTTGAAAAGATGATCTGATATAGTTTCCCCTTCACACCGTTCAAAAACATTTGAGCGGAGGCTCGTTGACCCTTGTCGTTGCACTTCGGCTGATCCAGGGTCAATGAGAGGGAAAATGTTTTTTGAACGGTGTGAAGGGGAAACGCAAACAGTAGTATTGTTTCATCTTTCAAAAAACATTTTGAAAGAAAAAACTTGACAAGAAAAGTTTTTTATGTTATACTCTCGCACATATTGGAAACGGAGAGCATTCAGATTATGATTTTCAGAAACATGATTGATTATGCATACCTTTATTGCTTTTACTTTAGAAATGAAGTGAAAGTGATTTGTGATGCAGACAATCGGTTGTTGAAGGCGTAATTAACTCTGAAAAGTGTTATTGCTGATATAAGCCGTACGGGTCACAAATCCGCGCGGCTTTTTGTTTGCTTGCGATTTGTCGACGGTTGAGAAGCATTTAAAACCGCGAGGACCAACACATACGGATATCGAAGAAAGAAAGGTAAAAAAATGAAACACACACACGCAACACTGAAAGCACTTGCAGCCCTGACGGCTGTTCTGATGACCCTGACTATGTGCCTTACCGGCTGCGGTAAGGATGACGGCAAGTACACGATAGGTATCTGCCAGCTCACCCAGCATGAAGCTCTGGACGCTGCAACCAAAGGCTTTCGCGATGCCGTCGTCAAGGGACTCGGAGAAGAAAACGTCATCTTCGACGAGCAGAACGCCTCGGGTGACACGAACACCTGCTCGACAATTGTGAACTCCTTTGTTTCCAAGAAGGTCGACCTTATTATGGCAAATGCAACTCCTGCTCTGCAGACGGCTTACAACGCAACTCTTACCATTCCGATTCTCGGAACCTCGGTCACAGAGTACAGCGTTGCGCTTAACCTCAAGAATTATACCGGCACCGTCGGCGGAAACGTTTCTGGAACCTCAGACCTTGCCCCTCTTGACAAGCAGGCGGATATGATACTTGAATTCTTCCCCGAAGTAAAAAATGTCGGACTCCTTTATTGCTCAGCCGAAGCAAACTCAGAATATCAGGTAAAAAAGATCGGAGAGTATCTTGCAGCAAAAGGAGTCAAAACAACCCGCTTCTCATTCTCTGATTCAAACGACGTAGCAAGCGTTACGGAAAAAGCCGCAGCATCAAGCGACGTCATTTACATCCCGACTGACAATACGGCGGCAAGCTGCGCAAATACGATCGGGAACATCGTAATCAATGCAAAGGTCCCCGTAATTGCCGGTGAGGCCGGAATCTGCCGTGCCTGCGGCGTGGCAACTCTTTCAATCAGCTACTACGACCTCGGTGTTAAGACCGGTGAAATGGCGGTCAAGATTCTCAAGGGCGAAGAAAAGATTTCGGAAATGCCCATTGAATATGCTGAAGCGTCAAAATATTACAATAAGACAATCT
>DCGL01000114.1:0-2192 GCA_002314565.1 Clostridiales bacterium UBA1779 | reverse complement strand
TGATGAGCTCGGAATAAAAGCTCCTGCCGGTTACGAAGAACTGAACTGATAAAGAGGAACATAAATGAATTTCATGCATCTGCTCGGCGGCATGCCAGGAGCCCTGAATCAGGGACTGGTCTGGGGACTTATGGCCATCGGGGTTTACATCACATATAAAATACTTGATATCGCCGACCTGACGGTTGACGGAAGCATCTGTACGGGGGCTGCCGTCGCAACCGTACTGATTGTAAAATATGAAATGAACCCCTGGCTTGCAATGTTTGTCGCATTTTTGGCCGGAGCTCTTGCAGGTCTTGTGACCGGAGCCTTTCACGTATGGCTCGGCATTCCTGCAATTCTTTCGGGGATTCTGACGCAGATGATTCTGTGGTCAGTCAACCTCAAGATAATGGGACAGGCAAACCTCGGCATTTCATCCAGAGACTGTGACATTGTCGTTACAAAAATGAACGAATACTCGTCAATGGCTGTGTTCTTTGTGTCAACGCTTGCGCTTATCGGCATTCTGTACTGGTTCTTCGGTACGGAAATCGGTTTAACCCTGCGTTCAACCGGCTGCAATGAACAGATGAGCCGCGCACAGGGAATAAATACTGATGTGACAAAGCTTGCAGGTCTGGCACTGTCAAACGGAATAGTAGCGCTGGCAGGAGCATACCTCTGCCAGTATCAGGGCTACGCCGATATCAATATGGGACGCGGAGCCGTGGTAATCGGACTTGCCGCCGTTGTAATCGGCAAAGCCGTGACAAAGCACATTTCAAAGAATTTTGCAGTGAGAATTTCCGGAGTATCAGTCGGAGCCATCATTTACTATCTTGTATATCAGATCGTTATTTTCTTCGGCCTCGACCCGGATCTTCTGAAGCTGTTGTCGGCTCTGGTCGTTGCGGCCTTCCTCGGCTTCCCTTACGTATCAAAACAGATAAAGCTGAGACAGAACAAGGGGGCAATCTGAAATGCTTGAACTTAAGAATATCAGAATAACCTTCAACAAGGGAACCCCTGACGAAAAGCTTGCTCTTGACAATTTTTCGCTGACGATAAACGAAGGCGATTTCGTAACGGTCATCGGAGGCAACGGAGCAGGCAAGAGCACTCTGATGAACATTATCTGCGGTACGCGCAGACCCGAAAAGGGAGCCGTTGTTCTTGACGGAGAGAATATCACCCCGCTTTCCGAGCATAAAAGAGCAAAATTCCTCGGCAGAGTCTGCCAGGATCCCCAGATGGGAACCGCTCCGGATATGCAGGTTATTGAAAACCTGGCTCTTGCGAACAGACGCGGCTGCAGACATAGCTTTATGCCCGGTATTCGCCGTGCCGAAAAGGAAATGCTGGCGGGAAAGCTTGCAGAGCTCGGTCTGGGACTTGAAACCCGTCTGACGACCAAGGTCGGAACGCTGTCGGGCGGCCAGAGACAGGCCATCACACTTGTAATGGCAACGCTCAAAAGACCGAAGCTGCTTCTGCTCGACGAGCATACTGCGGCTCTTGACCCCAAAACCGCCGCCAATGTTCTGGAACTGACTGAAAAGGTCGTTTCGGATAACAAGCTCACGACTCTTATGATTACGCACAATATGAAGGACGCAATACGCTACGGAAACAGACTCATTATGCTCGACAACGGACATCTCGTCCTCGATATCTGCGGTGAAGAGAAGAAAAAGCTCACCGTTCCCGACCTGCTTGAAAGATTCGCTTCAAGCAGCGGAAAAGAACTTACAAACGACAGAATGATTCTGTCAAGCAAATAAAAAATCGCAGCGGAAGCTTTCGTGCTTCCGCTGCTTTTACAATCGGAAATCCGGGCGGAAATTGATACGGGGTGATAAGGAAGCAATCTGAAAATCAACAAAATAGCATTGCAAATGCAAATAAAAGGATATGATAGATTCCGATTACGATTTCTGTCATATACTTTTTTTGTATTCAATTTGTATGACAAACATATTGACTTATTGTCTTCTTTCGGATATAATATATTCGTAAAACTACAATGCAAATTTGTATGACGAAAGTTGGGATAGTATGACGAGGATTGAAATAGCAAAGAATGTTATCGAAAGAAGCGGCGGCATCGCCAAAACAAGCGATTTTCTTGCCGCAGGTCTTGACAGGACACATTTGACAAAGCTATGTCAGGATGGTGGATTGACCCGTATCCGATACGGGCTTTATCA
>DCGL01000061.1 GCA_002314565.1 Clostridiales bacterium UBA1779 | reverse complement strand
TTGCGCAAGATATTATACCTTATCTGTTAAAGCCTTCTTGTTCGGAGAAAATAAAGAACTTTTAATAGATGAAATGTCTAATTCACTTTTGGCATTAAGTGAGATGGGGTGTAATCGAATTATTTTGGCTTGTAATACATCTCATTTATTTCTTCCATATATTTTTCAGAAACACCCGGAAATAGAAATGTTAATTCAAAACATTATTGATGCTTGCGTTAGTAATATTGTTAATAAAGGTTGTAATACTGTATATTTGCTTGCTTCCGAGGGGACTATTGAATCACAAATATATCAAAAAAAACTTGAAGAAAAAAATATTAAGTGTATTTGTCCATCAAGAGAAGAGTATGATTCTCTTAGAGTTTGCATTGAAGCCGTTAAACAAAACAATTTTACAGAACTCTCACTTAAGCATTTTACTGATTTAATTAATAGATATGATAATTGCATATTAGGATGCACAGAATTACCGGTATTACTAAAAAAATATAATGATAAAGTGTTTTGCAAAAATATTTATGATCCATTGGATATTACATTATTGGAAATTTTTAAGGAGTATTCTCAATGATTAAATTACTGACATTTGGTGTTTTTGACTATTTTCATTTAGGACATTTACGGTTATTTAAAAATTGCAAAAAAAACGGTGACTATTTAATCGTAGCAGTTCAGAACGGCGATTATATATTAAAATTTAAACCAAATGCAAAAATATTCTATACAACAGATCAACGAGTAGAAATGATTGAAGCATTAAAAATTGTTGATCAAGTAATAGTATATAATTCTATAGACGAAGCAACTTTAAATGCTATTGATTTTGATGTTTTATGTTTAGGTGAAGACCATGTCAGCGAGCGTTTTATTAAGGCGGAGCAATGGTGTAATGAACACGGAAAAACTGTTGTAAGAATGAAAAGAACTCCGGGCATTTCTTCAACAGATATTAAAGAAAATATCAAATAAGGAATTTATTATGTCATTATTTAATAACAAAACCCTTATGATAACCGGCGGTACCGGTTCGTTCGGAAACGCGGTATTAAATCGTTTCTTAAATACCGACATTGGCGAAATCCGTATCTTTTCCCGTGACGAAAAGAAGCAGGATGATATGCGCCATGAATATCAGGCAAAGTATCCTGAAGTCGCCGGGAAAATCAAGTTTTATATTGGTGATGTAAGATCACTACAGTCCTGCAAGGATGCAATGCATGGTGTAGACTACATTTTCCACGCTGCAGCCTTGAAGCAGGTACCTTCTTGCGAATTCTTCCCGATGGAAGCTGTACGTACAAACATTATCGGTACAGATAATGTTTTAACCGCTGCCATTGAAGAAGGCGTAAAGTCAGTAATTTGCTTATCTACTGATAAAGCTGCATACCCGATTAATGCTATGGGAACTTCCAAAGCTATGGAAGAGAAAGTTGCTATAGCCAAATCAAGAACCAGCGGAAATACAAAAATATGCTGCACTCGTTATGGAAACGTTATGTGTTCTCGCGGCTCTGTAATTCCTCTTTGGATTGATCAGATTCGTGCCGGTAATCCCATTACTCTCACAGAACCTAAGATGACAAGATTTATTATGTCACTTGACGAAGCTGTTGATCTTGTCTTATTTGCATTTGAGCATGGTGAAAACGGTGATCTGCTTATTCAGAAAGCTCCTGCTTGTACAATTCAGACTCAAGCTGAAGCGGTCTGTGAGCTTTTCGGCGGACGTAAAGAAGATATAAAGGTAATTGGCATCAGACATGGTGAGAAGATGTATGAAACGCTCCTAACCAATGAAGAATGTGCAAGAGCTATTGATATGGGAAATTTCTACCGTGTTCCTGCTGATAACCGCGGACTTAACTATGATAAGTTCTTTAAGGAAGGCGACGAGAAGAGAAATCCTCTTTCAGAATTTAATTCCAACAACACAAAACTATTAAATCTTGAAGAAACAAAAGCAAAGATTGCTTTATTGGCTTATATTCAGGAAAGAATGGCTGAGGTTAAATAATAATGTCAAAGTTTTCTTGGCAGGATAACGGAAAAATCAAAATTTGTATCGGACTGGGGACGCGACCTGAAATTATCCGTCTTTCGTCCGTAATAAAGCGTTGCCGTGAGTATTTTGATACTTGTGTAATTTATTATAACCAGAACTGGGATAAAAATCTTTCTACAGTTTTCTGGGAAGATTTTGAACTCAAGAATAATGACGGTGAATTCGGCCCCGATATCCTCGTGCCGGTTGTCGGTGACAACCTTGGCGTTACTTGCGGAAATATTCTCGGAAGAAGTTTTGAACTGCTGTCGGAATTGAAGCCTGATGCATATCTTGTATTGGGGGATACAAATTCCTGCCTTTCTGCTATTTCTGCCAAGAGACTTCATATTCCGCTTTTCCATATGGAAGCCGGAAATCGCTGCAAAGACGAGTGCCTTCCTGAAGAGACTAACCGAAGAATTGTTGATGTTATTTCAGATGTTAATCTTTGTTATTCTGAATTTGCAAGAAAATATCTTGCTGATACAGGTCTTCCCAAAGAGAGAACTTATATGACCGGTTCTCCGATGGCCGAAGTTCTTCGCGGCAATCTCGAAAAGATTGAGAACAGTGACGTTCTTAATCGACTTGGACTCGAACCTAATAAATACATTCTTCTTTCTGCACATAGAGAAGAGAATATTGATACTGAACAAAACTTTACATCACTTTTTACTGCTATCAATGCGTTAGCTGAAAAGTATGATATGCCGATTCTTTATTCATGTCATCCACGATCAAAGAACCGTCTTGATAAGAGCGGTTTCAAACTTGACCCCAGAGTACGTGTTAACGAGCCGCTCGGCTTCAATGATTATAATAAACTTCAGATGAACGCTCTTGCAATAGTATCTGACAGTGGGACGCTGCCTGAAGAAAGCAGTTTCTACCTTTCAATCGGACACCCTATTGCGGCTGTTTGCATCCGTACGTCTACAGAGCGTCCGGAAGCTCTTGAAGCAGGAGACTTTATCCTTGCCGGTATTACAACCAATGAACTTTTGCAGGCCACTTCGATGGCAATAGAAATGAAGCAGAAACATGTTCTCGGTAAACCTTGTCCTGATTATGTTGATGAAACCGTTTCAATGAAGGTTGTGAGAATCATCCAGGGCTATGTTAATGTTGTTAATAAGATGGTTTGGAGAAAATACTAATGAAAATATTAGTAACCGGAGCCCGTGGTATGGTCGGTACCGCCCTTTGCAATAATCTCAAAAACATACGCGACGGCAAGAATAAGATTCGCCCGAACATCCGGATTGATGAAATTTATGAATACGACCTTGGTGACGAGTCAAAAATTGATGAATACTGCCAAAATGCGGATTTTGTCTTCAATTTTGCAGGAGTAAACCGTCCGCAAAATAATGACGAGTTTATGAGCGGCAATTTCGGATTTGCTTCGACTTTGCTTGAGACTTTGAAAAAATATAATAATAAAGCAACTGTTATGCTTTCGTCGTCCATTCAGGCTACCCTGATTGGCAGATACGGTACCTCCGATTACGGCAAGAGCAAGCTTGCAGGCGAAGATCTTTTCTTTGATTACGCCTCCGATACAGGCGTAAAGGTTGCTGTATACCGATTCCCGAATTTAATGGGACACAGCCGTCCGAAATATAACAGTGCTGTTTCAACTTTTTGCTGGGCTGTTGCCAATGATGAAGAGTTTACTGTGAATGACCGTTCAACAGAGCTTGAACTCCTTTATATAGACGACCTTATTGAAGGTATGTATGATTTGCTTGAAGAGAAAGAGCATCATTGCCATTATGAGGGGGTGGAAGCGGTAGAAGATATCAACGGCAGATATTGCTATGTGCCCGTCACTCATAAGGTTACTCTTGGCGAAATCGTTGATTTGCTTGCGGAATTCAAGGCGCAGCCTTCAACTCTTTTGATGCCCAAAATGCCTGACGGAAGTTTTGCAAAGAAGCTGTATTCTCTCTATCTTTCATATCTTCCTACCGATAAATTCAAGTATGCTCTTAAGATGAATATTGATGATCGCGGTTCTTTTACTGAATTGGTTCATACAGCTGATTGCGGTCAGGTATCTATCAACATAAGTAAGCCGGGTATTACAAAAGGACAGCATTGGCATAATTCCAAATGGGAGCTATTTATAGTGGTCGCCGGACATGGTCTGATTCAGGAGAGAAATATCAACACCGGTGAAACCGTTGAATTTGAAGTTTCCGGAGAAAAGATTGAAGCAGTGCATATGATTCCGGGATGGACACACAATATTATCAATCTATCTGATACAGAAAATCTTGTTACTGTTATGACTTGTAATGAGATTTTTAACCCTTACAAACCTGATACTTTCTTTGAAAAGGTATAATCTTTAATTTAACAGGTGCAAGATATGTTTGATATCAATTATAAAGAAATTAAAGGGACAACAATAACCTCAATTGGTCAAGCCGGCTTTATTATTAAAAGTAACGCCGGTCAGACTTTATGCATTGACCCTTATTTGTCAGACTGCGTTCTTCCAATAGAGGGCAACGACGGCTATAAACGTATGTTACCTTTTATTATTAATCCTGCAGATTTTCATCCTGATGTGCTGATTACAACTCATTTTCACAGAGATCATTTTGATATTGATTCAGTACCGCTTATGATGTCTGACAGCTCAACTCATCTTTTCGCTGCCCATGATTGTGAAAATGATGTTAAACGCTTAAAGATTGATAATTCAAGAGTTGATTTTGTTTCTCCCGGGCAAAGCTTTGATGTTAGTGATTTTCATTTGGATTTTATTAATTGCGATCACGGCGACGGTGCACCGCTTGCTGTTGGCGTAATTATAACAGTTGATGGCAAGAGAATCCTCGAAACTGGTGACACTTGCTTAAGACTTGACCGAATTAATGAATATACTTCTTACGGTCCAATTGATGTTCTTATTGCTCCTATTAACGGAATGTATGGTAATCTCAGTGAAAACGATTGCGTTAAGCTTTCAGCGTCCGTCAGACCTTCAATTACCATTCCATGCCATTACGGAATGTTTTCGGGTCAGGGTGGAGATATCGGCTTATTCAGAAATCTAATGATTTCCAAAAAACTTAAATACAATATTATGACTTATGGCGAAAGCTTTGTCATTTCCGAAGCTTCTGCACAATCGGAGGAAAAACATATGAATCGTGAATTCGAAGGAAAGAAACTCTTGATTCTCGGAGGTAATCCGGAGACATCTGCTCTTGTCAGACTTGCAAACGATATGGGAATTAAGACCATTGTCGCCAGCGGCAGACATACGGATGATGCAAAAAAATACGCTTGGAAAGCTTCAGATATAGACGGAATGGATGTTCCGGGATTAATTGCACTTGCAAAAGATGAAAACGTTGACGGAGTTCTCGTGGGGGTTGCAGATATACTTGTCCCTTCATACTGCAAGGTTTGCGACGCACTTGGATTTCCTTGTTATGCAACACAGCAGATTGTAGATGTCTTTTCTTTTAAGGACGTCTTTAAATCCACTTGCGAAAGATACGGTATTCACGGTATTCCGGAGTATTACCTTGATGCTGAAATGCGGCCTGAGGATGTTGCAAAGATTAAATATCCTGTTATGGTTAAGCCAGTTGATAACGGCGGAGGAGTCGGTATGACTGTTGTTTATGACGAGTCCGGCCTCAATGAAGCCGTTGAAATTGCTCTTAATGCATCTCATAAGAAGCGTTTCATAGTTGAAAGATATATGCAATGCGAAGATATGGGTATGTATTATACCTTCAAGGACGGAGTATGCAGTGCATCCTGCATCTATGACAGATATACAACAGATGAGCAGCCCGGACTATCCAGAGTCTGCCTTGGCGGAACATATCCGTCAAAGCATCTTGATGAATACTTTAACCGTATGCACAACAATGCCATTCGTATGTTCCGTGAAATCGGAATAAGGAATGGTGTGCTTATGCTTTCCGCTTTTTATGAGAATGGTGAATTTTATGTTTATGATACCGGCTTCAGACTTCAAGGAGAAGCACCTCATTTCATTATTAAAGCTATTCAGGGCTTTGATCAGAGAGAGATGCTTATTCGTTTTGCACTTACCGGGAACGAAGGGAATCTTGACCTTGAAAAAGCTGATGACACTTATCTCAGAGGTAAATTTGCAGCCACTCTTTGGTTCTTATTAAAGAAGGGAAAAGTAGCTGAAATTCACGGTTTTGAAAAAATAGCGGACGATAAGCGCGTTATTGAAAACATTCAGAGAATTTATGAAGGAATGGAAATTCCTGAAGAATGGATTGGTACCGAGAAGCAGGTTTTAACAAGAATGTACTTTGTATGCGATTCAAAAAAAGCTCTTGCAGATGCTATTACTGAATATCAGAATAAAGTTAAGGTTTTTGATGAATCAGGTGATAATATGCTTCTTTCCGGATTCGATGCATATAAAGCTCTTAACATTTAATAATAGGTGCATTTTATGTCTTTTAACATAGATTACGGAAGATTGTTCGGAAAAGTCATTGTAGTATCCGGTGGAACTAAAGGAGTTGGACGAGCTGCAGCTGAAGAGTTTTCCAGAGAAGGCGCTGTTGTTGTAATTGGCGGCAGAGATGAAGAATCCGCACAAAAGAGTTTAAGACTATTTAAAACTTATGGAAACAAAGGATTGTATGTAAAAACTGACGTTTCAAATGTTTGTGAATGTCGTAATCTTTTTGATAAAGCATTTGAACAATTCGGCAGAATTGATGGATTCTTCAACTATGCCGGTATTACTCCGGTTTCTCCGCTTGACACTTGCGATGAAGATACTTTTGACAGTGTAATGGATGTTAACTTTAAAGGGGCATTCTTCTGCTGTCAGCAAGCGATTAAGTATATGAGATTATCCGGCGGAGGCAGCATTGTTTTAACAGGCTCGGCTCATGCATGGGGAGGTCAGAAAGACAGAGCGGCTTATGCCTGCTCAAAAGGAGTATTATTAACGCTTAACGAACATATAGCTCATAATTATGCTTCAGAGCATATCAGATGCAATTATCTGACTCTTGGATGGACGCCTACAGAAGGGGAAGTTGCGTTGCGCACAAGTCAAGGCGAAAATGAAGCTGCTCTTAGAAACCGAGCAGCAGGAATTCTTCCTATGGGCAGAATGTGTGAAAGAACAGATTATACAGAAGCTCTTATTTATCTGATGAGCGATGCGTCTTCAATGATGACAGGAAGTACATTCAGAATTACAGCCGGTGAATATATTTGATTAAGGAATTAATATTTTTATCCTATTCACTATATTTTTAATATATCATTAAACAAATTAAAAAACACGGAGGTCTCTGCTTTGAATTCAGAAATTCCCGAAAACTCATGCAATAATGCTCCTTCCCATAAGGATGGCGAGGTAACTATCGACCTGATAAACGTCTTCCGCTTTATGGGACAGAAGCTGCGCATATACGCATTTTTACTTGCTATATTTATCCTGGTCGGTTTCTCGGTTCCGCTTCTGATGTATCAGTTCAATTCTACAAAGGCGAGCGTTTACGGTCAGATTACCTTCAGTTACAAGGGAGCAGAAGAGTCTCTTGCCCCTGACGGAAATGCTCTTGATATCACGGAACTTGCTTCATCGTACGTGCTGAACCGTGCAATTGAGAATTCCGGCATCAAAGGAATATCTTTTGCTTCAATTGCTTCAAATCTGAGAATTGAAGCTCAGCTGAGCGATGAGGCAGCGAAGCAGCTTGAGATACTGAATTCACTTGCGGATAATACATCGGCATACAGTACCATCATTCAGCAGCTGGAAATTTCACACAGTAATCGCTATGTGGTGACCCTCTGCAACGGATTCGGCCAGAAGCCTGTAAAATATCTGTCGGATAAAGAGCTTTACAATCTGCTTCAGTACATTCTGGATTCTTACAACGATTATTTCATCGAGAAATATTCAAGCGGAGTCCTTCCCGTAAACACAATCTGCACCATTGACAATTCCAATCTTGATTACATTGAACTGCTTGATTCAAGCGAGGAATTTCTTGAATATCTCAAGGAATATACAGAGAATCTGTCGAAGAATTTCCCCGGATTTTCATCTTCAGAATATGGAATGAGCTTTAAAAACGTTAATCTGCTGATTGATTCCATTCTCAGCGTAGACGTAAATCCCGTTAAGGCCGATGTTTTCTCAAATTCCGTTTGTCGCGATCCAAAGACTCTGGTTTCAAAATCCAAGTACCAGATAGAAGTGTTTTCTCACAATCTTGAAGAGTACAAGAGCAAATACAACTCTGTCCTGAGTCAGATTGAGGAGTACAAAAATTCAAGAGTCGTTCTCAAGAGCGATGAAAATAACGGTAACGAGTCATCCACATTTACAACGGTTCATTACAATAAGCTGATTATGCAGCTCGTTGAATACAGTGATAAGATCACCACGACCGAGAAAAACATCGCCTATTACAATGACATCATTGACTCCTTTACAAATTCGAAGGAAGGAGCAAATGTTCTTATTGCCGAAAAGATCCGTAAAATAGGGGACAAATGCAATGACGTATACAAGCTTGTCTGCAGCTGTTCTTCGGAACTCTTTGAAACAAGCTATTATAAAGACAACTTTATGAACAACGTTGTTATCAGCGGAAAGGCGGACGGCCTTGGTTCAACGGCTAAAAACGATTTCATCGGTGCTGCCGCCGGTGCCTTCCTTGCAGTCTGTATCTGGTTCTGCGATGCTCTGATCTGCGAAATCAAATCAAATTACACACCCTCTGACACAGAAAAGAAGAAGGAGGAACAGATTTAATATGAAAAAGACAATTTGTTTTTCCTGCATCATTCTTTGCATTGCTCTGATTGCAGGTGCTGCAGCTTCATTTATCACTTTCTTTACAGGGAATCAAAGTCTCACTACGGTTTCAACCTCAGTTGAACTGATATTTGACGGAGCTTCTGACGGGAAAGACCCTAACGGAACCTCTTACCGCTTTGACAGGATTGTCAGCGCCGAGCGTCTCGGATATGCTCTTGAAAAGGCTGCAGTTTCCACGGACTGTGATATTTCCGATATTATTCCTTGCATCACTGTTTCAGAAAGTTATCTTTCAGAAAACTTTCCCAAATCTACTGAATTCAGTACTTTGCTGGATAATGACGCTTACGTTACAATAATAAACTACGGCTTCATTGCAACAAAATACGGATTTTCAATCAATAATTCCTTTGACAGATCTCTCGGAGCAGATGAACTTAAGAGTATTCTGTCTGAACTTATAGCGAAAATCCGAGATGATTTCTGCCGCGACTATTCTCATAAATTCAACGGAGAGATCCTTGACGATTATTTTGATTTCAGTACGTATGATTATACGCAGAAGGTTGACATCTTAACTGATTCCGTAAATCAGATTGAAGCTGTTGCGACTTATATGAATGAGCTGGTTCCTGAATTCAGTGTCAATAACGTTTCGTTCGGCGAGATTGTCGAGCAGTCAAATTCACTTAAGTCAATTTTTGTAAATCAGCTGGGGATTAACGTTAACGTTAATTCAATCTGTGTAAGTAAGAGTGAACTTATTTCGAATTATGAGTATTATATCAAGTCCATTGATCTGAGCATCGAAAAATATACTAAGGAGCTTGCTTATATTTCTTCAGTCCTCGCCTCCTATGAAAGAGACGATACCTTGTATATCAGTTCCGGAAACAGTCTGACAAAGATTGAAAGCAATTCAGGTGAAACATATGAAGCTCTGGTTTCAAAGAAGATTGAACTCAATTTCGAGATTGCCGAATACAATACGAGAAAGAACAATTATCTGCAGAAAATTGAAAATCTGAAGAATAAATCTGAAGAAAACATAACGGCCAAGGATATCGACGAAGATATCGAAGATATCAAGGAAAGATTATCCAAGCTTTACGAAGGACTGAATTCCATGCTGTCAGCCTACAATGAGCAGTATGTTACGAACAACAGCATAGTACAGAGCGAATTCAGCGTGTCCCGCGGATTGGTATTTTCCGTCGGATTTATTGTTAATGCCATTAAGTGCACAGGTCCTTTTATGGTTATTGCAATAGTAATAGTTCTTGCCCTGTTTATGAAACTTGAAGTCGTTAAATTCAAAAAGAAGAACGCATAAAAAAGTCCCGCCGTCAAGCCTGACGGCGGGTTTCTGTAGAAAGGGGATATTCAGATATTCTCAGCAGCCGCGCGAAGCTCTGCGACGGCACCTGCTGGGTTCTGTGCTTTAAAAACTGATGAACCGGCAACGATGACGTTGGCTCCGGCTGAAGAGAGAAGCGCTACGTTTCCGGCGCCGATGCCTCCGTCAACTTCGATAAGGGTATCAAGTCCGAGACGGTTGCATTCTGTGCGGATGGCCTTGATTTTGTCAGCCATGGCGGGAATCATCTTCTGGCCTCCGAATCCGGGGTATACGGTCATAACGAGAATCATATCTACGTCCTTGAGATATTTGTAGATTCTCTCGGCGGGGGTGTCTGGGGATACTGCAAGGGCAACCTTGACGTTGCGGGATTTGATATGAGCGATAAGCTCCTCGGGATTCTCAAGAGCTTCGATGTGGAAGCAGATGAGGTCGGCTCCTGCATCGATGAAGGTGTCGGCGTATTTCGCGGGGTCAAGAATCATAAGATGAACGTCAAAGAAGAGCTTTGAATGATGTCTGATGGCTTCAACAACCTGGGGGCCCATCGACATATTGGGAACGAAGTTTGCGTCCATTACGTCGAGATGCAGCCAGTCAGCACTTGTTTCGATCTTTGCAATGTCTGTCTGAAGATTTGCCCAGTCAGCTGCAAGAAGGGAAGGGGAAATACGGATCATGGTTTTATACTCCTGTTATTTTATTTTTTCAATTAAAGCAATTGCGCGTGCGGCAATACCTTCCTCGCGGCCTGTAAAGCCAAGATGCTCTTCGGTCGTGGCTTTTATGCTTACACAGTCAACGTTGATTCCTGCTGCCTTTGAGACGTTTTCGCGCATAGATAAGATGTGAGGTGCCATTTTAGGTTTCTGGGCGATAACCGTTGAGTCAATATTGACTATTGCGTATCCTTGTTCGCGAAGAACCTCACAGACGCGTTCAAGAAGCTTCAGGCTGTTGGCACCGAGATATGCATCATCGTTATCCGGAAAGAGCTTTCCTATATCACCGAGTGCCGCAGCGCCCAAGAGAGCATCCATAACGGCATGAACCAGGACATCGGCATCACTGTGACCGTCAAGACCGAAAGCGTGTGGAAGCTTTACCCCACCGATTATAAGGTCACGGCCGGGAACCAAACGGTGAACGTCATAGCCTTCGCCTATTCTGAGATTTGTCATTGCTTTGCACCTGTGTACTGTGCTGATTTGCGTTCGTCGCAGTCAGCATTTTCAACTTCGGCTGAATTTAAATTTTTATTTCGATTTTTGTACGAGGCATTGAGGTTCTCTGAATCCGGAAGAATGTTTTCTGTATCGCTTTCTTCGGCAGTGACGGTGAACCCCGATTTCAGAAGTGCTTCGGCTATGATGATATCCTCGGGTCTTGTAATCTTAATGTTATAAGGACCGATATCCACAAGCTTGACCTGTCGGTTGATATGCTCGACAAGAGCGTTGTCATCGGTGCTTATAAAGCCTTCTTCAAGAGATGAATAAGCCGCGGCACGGTAAAGATTGAGATTAAAGACCTGAGGTGTTGTCGCATGCCAGCTTACGTTTCTGTCCGGAGTGCTTTCAATAAAGCTGTGCTTATCTGCGAGTTTAATTGTATCCGTTGCCCTGTAAGCCGCTGTGGAGGCTCCAAATCTGTATGCAGACATACAGCAGGCATCGATAGCTTGAGGGGAAATAAGCGGACGTGCTCCGTCTGCTATGGCAACGAAAGAAATATCCTTATATTGTTTTTCTGAAAGCGCTTCTATACCTTTCAAAACGGACATCTGGCGGCTGTCACCGCCGCTTACAATCCGTGACAGCTTGTCAAGCGAGAATTTCTCTTTATATTCTTCATATATCGCTTCATCACCCGGTCTTACGACACAGATTACGGTGTCAATATAGATTGACTGACAGAAGGCTCTAAGCGCATGAACGACAACGGGCATACCGCACAAAGGCATAAACTGCTTCGGAATATCTCCACCGAAGCGGATTGCAGAGCCTGCGGCAACGACAATCGCTGCGGTCGGCTTGCGTGATTCAATACCGATGACGGTTCTGAGCGTTTCTGAGACATTCTTGAAATACTGTCTTGATGATTCTTTCATCATTTAAAATCGGCTTCGTCAAAAGTGCCGTTATCGAGAGCTTTCAGCTCATCGCGGCGTCTTTCGTGACGGGGCTCTGCAAGAGGCTCCGATGTCAGGAAAATATTGCAGATTTTTTTCATCGTATCAAGAGTTGTAACGCGGGCTCCCATACAAACGATATTTGCGCCGTTATGAAGGCGGCACATTTCGGCAGTGAATTCATCAGTGCAGAGAGCAGCAAAAATGCCCTTATGCTTGTTTGCTGCAATTGAAATACCGATGCCGGTGCCGCAGATAAGAATGCCGCGTTCAAATTCGCCTGACTGTATTCTTTTGCAGAGTCTGTCAGCGTAAACGGGGTAATCGCAGCTGTCGGCCGTATAGGTTCCGACGTCGGTTACTTCGTATCCTTCAGATTCAAGATAAGAAATCAGAGCGGGCTTGACGTCTGTTGCAGCATGGTCGCTGCCGATAATAACTTTCATTGTTTGGTCCTCTTGGATATCGCAGCCGCACGAAAAGATGCGACTGCAATAAAAATTTCATATTGTATATAGCAATCGGATAACCGACGTAGTTCAGATATATCCGGATATTAAGGTCCGTAATCAGATGTTTTGCAAATGGAAATTGCGTTCTGAACGTATTACGCCTTGGGGAAGGAGTCCTTAAGTCCGACTATTCTGTTGAAGGTATTGGGATTCTTCGTATCCTTTACGTAATAACCGTTTCTGACAAACTGGAATTTGTCTCCGGCAGCGGCTTCCGCGAGAGCAGGCTCTATGCGGCAGCCTTCAACCTTGATTGCAGACTCAGGATTGAGATAATCGTTATAGGTCTTGTCTTCGGGCATATCGTCTATGTTAACGAGTGTGAAGAGATAATCGTAAAGCATAATATCACAGGTTCCGGCAAATTTATCCGACAGCCAGTGAATCGTACCCTTGATTTTTCTTCCGTCAACGGGATTGCCGGATCCAGATTCAAGGTCGGCAGTTACGTGAACGGCTTTGACGGAACCGTCTGAGTTCTTTTCAATTGAAGCAAACTTAACAATATATGCTCCCATGAGTCTGACCTCGCCGTCCGGCTTGAGTCTGAAGAACTTGGGAGGCGGAACTTCGGCAAAGTCGTCGGCGTCAATTACAAGCTCACGAGTGAAGGGAAGCTTGCGGGTGCCGGCATCCTCCTTCTGAGGATTGTTCGGCAGGTCAAAGTATTCAACCTTATCTTCCGGATAGTTGTCAACGATTAGCTTCACGGGCTTCATAACGGCTATGCGACGGTCGGCTGAGGTGTTGAGCTCCTCACGGATGCAATGCTCAAGAAGTTCGATGTCAACGACAGAGTAACCCTTAGCGACTCCTGCACGGTCAACAAAGTCGAAAATTGATTCGGGGGTATAGCCGCGTCTGCGCAGACCGCAGAGTGTGGGCATACGGGGATCGTCCCAACCGTCTACAAGTCCGGTTTCAACAAGCTGTCGCAGGTATCTCTTGGACATAACGGTATGAGTTACATTGAGACGTGCAAATTCTCTCTGTTTAGGCTTCTTCTCAAAGCCGATATTATCTACAACCCATTCGTAAAGAGGACGGTGGTTTTCAAATTCGAGAGAGCAAAGGGAATGAGTGATACCCTCGAGAGCATCCTGAATGGGATGAGCATAATCGTAGAGAGGATAAATGCACCACTTGCTGCCCTGACGGTGATGGCTCGTGTGAACGATACGGTAAATGGCAGGGTCACGCATATTCATATTGGGACTTGCCATATCTATCTTAGCTCTAAGAGTATGTGAACCGTCTTCGAATTCGCCGTTCTTCATTTTTTCGAACAGGTCGAGATTTTCTTCAACAGAACGGCTGCGGAAGGGGGATTCCTTGCCGGGAGTGGTAAGGTTTCCGCGGTACTCTCTCATTTCATCGGCAGAAAGGTCATCGACGTAAGCCTTGCCTTCCTTAATAAGCTTAATCGCAAATTCATAGCATTTTTCAAAATAGTCGGAACCGTAGAAGACTCCGCCGGTCGGTTCGCAGCCGAGCCATTTGAGGTCTTCATAGATGGAACGGACGTATTCGTTGTCTTCTTTGGCAGGGTTGGTATCGTCATAACGCAGATTGAAAAGCCCGTTGTATTTACGGGCAACCTGCGTGTTGATTCTTATTGCTTTGGCCGAACCGATGTGCAGATAACCGTTGGGTTCGGGAGGGAAACGTGTATGAATTTTCAGATTGGGATCTGCTGCAAGATCAGCATCAATAATATCGTGGATAAAATTACCCTGGATTTCTTTTTCTTCCATATTATTATACTCCGCTAAATATTTATAGATATAATATTATACTACTTATTGGCTTTTTTGTAAATGATTTTATTTATATATAATAATCAAATCTCGCCGGAATCCATAATTACGTAAATATCAGAAAAGACCGGCAATTTACGTAATAAATAGACCGGTCTGGCATTATTATTACGAAAAAATCAACAAAATACAGAGAATTACGTAAACAAAAGTCCTGAACCTGATAATGCTTACGTAAAAATATTGTTAAAAGCAATTGCTACGTAATCATAAGTCCGGCCGGACTGTGTTATTACGTAATTATCAAAAAAATGCAGAGGATTACGTAAACAAAAGACCGGCCGGATGGTGCTTTTACGTAAAGCATATTAAAAATGAAAGAATTACGTAACAAACTTGGCGGGAACCGGTATTGTTTACGTAATTTGGGGATTTTATCATTACCATACGTAAAATATAAGCTTGACGGACCGTGCTTTTACGTAAAGCATCAGAAAAATGTTATTATTACGTAATATAACAACCGGAAGCCGTTGTTTCTTACGAAATAATAGTGAGAAAAGCAAAATTTACGTAATGAGATATTATGATACCAAAAAGGAACGGGCCAAAGCCTGTATTTCGGCTGAATAAATCTGTTACTAAAAGAGACGGGCGAACGCCCGTCTCTTTTAGTATTAAAATATAGTCGAATAATTAATTGTCGAAGTTTGCCATGGTCTTATTGAAGACCTTGATCTTGTTGGCAAGAACCTTGGAAACGCTTGCGTGCAGGGAAGCCCAGGTGTTTGTTGTCTTGGCAACAGCCCCCTTGAAGTACTGCTGAGCGTCAAACTGCTTGTTGAAGATACGACCGGGATCGTATACAACGCTCTCTTTTACGATGTCATACATCTTGCCGGAGGTAGCATCAGAAACGTACTTTGTTTTAAGAGAAATTTCAAAAACGGCAGGAGTTACGTTTCTGTAGGATTCGGAAGCCATGCATTCAAGGAAAGCAGAAGCCTTTTCGGTATCCTGGCAGTCGCTGATAACTGCATAAAGTGTGAAGGGATTACCGACAACAGTGTAATATCTGTCCTGATCGGTATCGTACTTGGGCATCGGAACGACTACGAAGTTGCAGTCAGGATTTTCGGCGAATACCTTGTGTGAGCAGCGGCAGCGGTCTGTGCAGAAGAGAAGTCTGCCGTCACGGAAAGCATTCTGATGCTTTCCGGCAGAAGAACCTACCATACCGTCCTGAGACTGACAGAGGGTAATAACCATATCTACGATATTGGTCATTTTTTCACTGAACAAATCTTCGGATTCAACAAGCTCTCCGTCTGCATTTACCTGGCAGATTGTGGCTCCTGAACCGTAGAACCAAGGGTCAAAGTGAATACCGTTACTCATATAACCGAAGGTATCCGTAAGCTCATCCTTAACGCCGGAGCCTTCGTAAATGCCCTTGCACATTTCAATCATCTTTGCATAGGTCCATTCATTCTTTTCGACAAGTTCCTGCGGATTCTCAAGATTGTGATTTTCGATGATGTTTGTATTTACGAAGCAGACGTACATCATTTCAAGAACGTTTCTTGAAATATCTCCGGAAGCAAAATAAAGCTTGCCGTCAAATGTTGCCTGTTCCTGAAGAAGGTCTGACCACCAGCGCTTATCAAGATTCAGATAAGGGAACTTATCTTCATTAAGCATATTGGCAAGATAACCGCTGTAAGCGTTAAGGGCAATGGAAATTGAATAAGCAGCAAGAACGTCGTATGCGTGATCACCGGTTGCAATGGAGGTTCCGACGAACTTGTTCCAGCTGGTTACGTAGTCAGAATCAGCATCTTCTCTGAACCAGTTGATTGTGACCCCGAGTCTCTTTTCAACGGTAGTGTTTCTTGTATAAATGGCATCGTTGATGATGTCACCGTTGGTTCCTTCGGATTCAAACTCTTCGTGCTCAACGTCTTTCCAGGCAAGAACGTTGATTACACCGCCGAGGTTCAGTTCACCGAGATCGTCAAGCTCATATTCAGTAACAACAGCAGTAGATTCGTCAACGGATGCAGAAGCAGTCGTATCGGCCTTGGCCTGTGTTTCGGTATCATTTCCGGTATTGCCGCAGGAAACAAAAACACCGGCAAGCATAAGTATGCAAAGCAGGGCAGACATAAGTCTTGTAAGTTTTTTCATCGTCGAATTCCTTTCCATATGTATTATATTGTTAAATTACAAATAACCCCGGAATCAGATCTTTGCGGGATTTAATTCCGGGGATAGTGCTATGGTTCAGCTTCAGGGAGCAGCAGTCTCTTCCTCTTCAGGAAGGGTGGTTTCAATGTAATTGATCCAGTTTTTAAGACTTGCTTTTGTAAAGATGTGGAAGCCGTAATATGACATTGTTACGTCGGTGAGGTCACCGGAGCAGAGAGTTGCATTCTGGTTGAAGATAACGGGCATTACAGCCATATCTTCAAGAAGAATCTGTTCTGCTTCGTGAAGCAGAGGTGCACGTTCTGCAGCAGTGTAAACCGAGAAGATTTCATTGAACTTTGCGTCGTATGCTTCGCTTACGTAACCGCACTTGCTGGGGGTAGCAGAAAGAAGCTCGGCAGCTGACATATCCTGACCCTGTCCGGAATAACCGGTAGCAAAGGGAGCGAGGAATGACATAGCTGTTGGAGCATTTGCAAGTACGTCAACTGCAATTACTTCATAATTGTTATCATAATATTTTTCGTTGAAGGTATCGTCGTAGATATCCTTTACGTCTTCACCTGCAAGCTTATCGTCGTTGACGTCTGGGGTCTGAGCCTTGACGTTAACGTTGAAGCCGAGGGACATCCAGGCTTCTGAAACCATAGTTGCAATCTGCATATGGACTTCGTCTTCGGCTCTGACGAGAATCGTGAACGTCCAGTCGGAAGCTGTGATACCGGCTTCGGCAAGAAGAGACTGTGCCTTTGCCGTATCGGCTGAGGTTGAAATCAGGCTGCCGCCGACGGTTCTGAACTCTTCCTTGGCGGAAGTAACGTTAAATACTTTATTGGGCACAAATGCGTCTGCCGCCTTGGCAAATACGACAGCCTCGGCGATTGCGTTTCTGTCAATAACGGCAGAAAGGGCAAGTCTTACATTCTTGTTGGCAAACAGCTTTTCGGTTGTTCCGTCTTTCTTGAGAATTTCAGCGTTTTCGTTGAAATAGTAAGTATGAGTAGACATAAGATCGGTAACCGTTGCGTTATCCTTCTGAGCGGCTCTCTGTGAAAGAGCGATATCGCCGATATAGAATACCTTTTCGTCCTCAGTGCCGTTTACGTACTTGTTGAGTACGTTTTCCTTGGCCATAGATACGGTGTCTTCTTTGGATGCATAAGCGAAATCAAGAATGAGTCTGTAAGGAGTTACGGAAGTATCGACATACTTTGCATCGGCCGTTCTTCTGTAATAGGGGTTTCTTTCAAGGATAATCTGTGTATATTCTACGTTGGCCTTGTTATCGGTATCGGTACCGTAGTTGACTCGGCGAATCATGAAGGGGCCTGAGCAAACTGTCGTAGCAGGCTTCTTTGACCAGTCTACGTTGGCAGAAACGGTGATTTCCTTGAGAGGAGCAAGAGCAACGCTTGTCAGATTGAGAAGGAAGGCATCATAATCGATGTCGCCAACGAATGAAATCTGAAGAACAAGTTCGTCAACGGCGTAAATTCCGACGTCATCAATGGAGCAGTCACCGGCCTTTGCTTCCTTGGCATTCTTGATGTCATAGAGAAGTGCAGCGGCGTCACTGTTGTTGGAAGCGTCAAGGATTCTCTTCCATGCAAATACAACGTCTTCGGCGGATACGTAAACACCGTCGGACCAGCTTGTATCATCTCTGAGTTCAAGCTGCATAATGTATTCGTCGTTCTTTTCATCCTTTATAATCTTATAGTTGTCGACGAGAGATTTCTGAAGCTTGCCGTTTGCGTCAATGGTAAAGAGGGTATCGTAGAGCAGACCGCAGATCTGAAGTGCGGAGTCATTGTTGAGGCAGTAGGCAGGGTCGAGATCATAAACGAGCTCGGACAGGAAAATCTTGATTTCCGAACCCTTGATGTCTTCACCGTTGATCTGTTTGTCATGGCAGCCTGTAAGACAGGTCAGAATGCAGAGAACGGCGAGAATTAAAGCAGCGATACGCTTTTTCATGTAAGCGGATTCCTCCTTGGAATTTTATTATCTTAAAACCGGAAATACCGGGTAGTGATAATCACTTGTTATTGTTTGAATCGAGAAGTGCGGGTTCAGAACCGTTATCGGCCTTACCGGTTTCGGCAGGAACCTGGACTCTTGCGACTGCGGTGCGCAGAATCTGTATTCTGGTCTTATCGCGGGAAGTGACGATTGTGATGGTATCCTTGCCGGATACGTTTGTGATAATACCGACGATGCCGCCGATGGTTACGATTTCATCGTTAACCTGAAGACCGTTACGCATATTGGCAGTTTCTTTTTCCTGCTTTTTCTGCGGACGAATCATTACGAAATAAAGAACAACACACATAACGACAATCAGAATAATCATTCCGTACTGAGAAATGAATGATTCGAAAGCCGTCGGTTCTTCTGCAAGCGAGAAGTTGAACATTGTTTCCTCCGAATAAATTATTTAATATATTATACACTAATTAAGAAAAAACATCAAGCAATTTTTTTGATTTTGCTTAAAAATCTACTTGGTGTAAAATAATCGTAGGAGATTCGAGGAGGTCAAAAA
>DCGL01000082.1 GCA_002314565.1 Clostridiales bacterium UBA1779 | reverse complement strand
TCCTACAATTATTTTACACCAAGGCGGCTTTCGCTGTCTGTTGTTTGATTCAAGCGTTCGATAGTCTGTCAGAGAGTCGTTGCAGCAGCTGTTTTTTCTTTACTTTTATTTTGCAATGATATATAATAATATACTGAAATAATTTTGGTTAAAGGTTATTATATGTATTCAAGGAAAACATCATTAGTATTATATATTTACGTCGGGATTGTTCTGGCTGCAGTGCTTCTGTCTGCGCTTTTTCTGAATTCCTGCGACAGTATGCAGGAAACGGAAGGACAGAACTCTGAGACAAGCACGTCTGAAGTGACCGGGGCTACGGAAACCGAAGCCTTTTCATCGCCCGAGATAACAACGAAAATTCCGGAAACTACGGAAATTCCCGAAACAACGGTAAATCCCGAAACCGAGCCGGTTGTCACTGGAACAGCTGGCGATACGACGCAGCCTGACGTTCCGCTGACCGAACCCGTATTAACCGAGCCCGTATTAACCGAGCCCGTTTCAACCGAACCCGTTTCAACCGAACCTCCTGAAACGGAGCCCGCAGTGACGGAAGCCGAAAATCCGGACGGAAGCTTTAAATTTGCAATGAGCTTTGTCGGGGACGTACAGTTTGCGGACAATTATAATGACGAAAAGAAAAACTTTGCGTCCACCTGGGGAATACTGACCCCGGAACATTATCTTTCAGGGGTCCGCGACGTGTTTGCAGCTGACGATTACACCCTCGTCAATCTCGAATTTGTAGTTTCGGACAGGGAACTTGAAAGAGTGTCCAAAAGCGGAACGGCATATTGGTATTGCGGTTCTTCCGCATATCTTGAGGCACTGACCTGCTCCTCGGTTGAAGCCGTTTCTCTCACAAATAATCACCTCGGCGATTACAAAAAAGAAGGCGAAGCAGATACTCTGGCTGCAGTTTTGTCCTCCGGCATGGCGGCAGGCACGTACAAAGATATAATTTACGTCGAGAAAAACGGATATACCGTGGCAATCATCTGTGACGCAATGTATTACTCAGGTCATAAGTACGACATTCTGCCGCGCATCAAAGAAGCCGAGACAAAATCCGATTTTCAGGTCGTTTACTGGCACGGCGGAAGCCGGGAATACCAGAAATACCCTGATCAGTGGGAAATCGACGTCTGTCATGAGCTCGTCGATGCCGGAGCCGACCTGATAATCGGCAACCACCCGCACGTTCTGCAGACTATGGAAATATATAACGGGGTGAGAATACTGTATTCGCTCGGTAATTTCTGCTACAGCGGAATGATGTCGCTGAACAAGGCAACAGTAATTTATCAGCTTGAACTGACCGTATCAAAGGACGGGGTTCTGGTTCAGGCAGGAGAGAATATTATCCCCTGCTATTATTACAGCGGACTTATCACAAACCCGGTCACCGGCAAAATGTGTCAGAATTTCAGGCCCTGCATATTAACGGACGAAGCCGAAATAAAGCAGGTTATGGATTTCCTTGACGGCAAGGTTGACACACCGATGCTGGAGTGAACAACGATTTTACCGATTGTTTGAAATGGAAATATTACAATGAATAAGAAAAACGAACTTTTTGACCTTGAAATAAGCGATATTACGTCTGAAGGCGCCGGAGTCGGACGCAAGGATGACGGATACGTCGTCTTCGTTCCGTTCACGGCTCCCGGAGAAAAAATCAGATGTCAGCTACTCAAAGCAGGAAAAAGCTTCGGGTACGGAAAGCTTGCCGGACTCGTGCAGCCCTCCCCCGCAAGAATCGAGCCCGACTGTCCCGCATTCCGCCGCTGTGGAGGCTGTGCTCTGCGTCATATTTCTTACGAAGAGGAGCTCAGAATCAAAAAAAACTGGGTTATCGAGAGCTTCCGCCGTACGGGCGGCTTTGACGTTTCGAATATGGAAATTTTCAGTACTGAAAATCACGACCGCTACAGAAACAAGGCGGAGTACCCTGCCGGAACCGGAGAGGACGGTCAGCTTTGCTTCGGTCTGTATGCACAACGCTCTCACAGAGTTATCACCTGTGCAGACTGCCTTCTGACTCCTGCCTTTTACGGGGATATTTTGAAAGCAGTCGAAAAATTCTGCCGCAGGTACAGACTTCCGGCATACGAGGACGGACTTCACGAGAACGGCTTTGTCCGCCATCTGTATATACGCGATGCGCGTGCAACGGGTGAGGTTTCCGTTTCTTTGATTATCAACGGCGACAGTCTGCCTCATTCCGACGAATTCGTTGCCGCAGTTAGAGAGGCCTGCCCCTCTGTCGTGTCTGTTTCAGTAATAATAAATAAAAAGTCCGGGAACGAAATTCTCGGCGACAAATGTGAGATTCTCTGGGGAAAAGAGACTATAACGGACGTTCTCTGCGGACTGAAATTCGAGATTTCGCCACTGTCGTTCTATCAGGTTAACCGAGATGCTGCTGAGCTTTTATACAATAAAGCCTGCGCGAAGAGCGGGCTTTCGGGCAGTGAAACCCTGCTCGATCTGTATTGCGGGGCCGGAACCATCGGTCTTTCCGCATCTCACAGCGTTTCAAAGCTTTACGGGGTTGAAATAATTCCGGAAGCCGTTGAAAACGCAAAGAAAAATGCAGTCCGCAACGGTATCGACAACGCAGAATTCTTCTGCGCCGATGCCGGTGAAGCGGCAAATATGCTTGCAGACCGCGGGGTCCGCCCCGACATTATGATTGTCGATCCTCCACGCAAGGGCTGCAACGACGCCGTGTTCGAGGCCACGAAGAAAATGATGCCGGGGAAAATCACGATGATTTCCTGCAATCACATCACCGGCGCCCGCGACGCCGCCCGCTTTGCAGAGCTCGGTTATCATATAACGGAGCTGTTTGCAGTCGACCTGTTCCCGAGAACGGCCCACGTTGAGACGGTAGTGTGTTTAAAAAGATAACAACAAGTAATAACCGGGCTTTGTGTACTCCACGAGTTGTTGTGGAAAACAAAGTCCGGTAAAAATATTAATGCGGGGAAATGGTGTCGTGACATAGTATTCAAATGATTAACAAGAAATCCGTTCCCCAAAACAATAAAAACGTTAACATTGGGGAATAGGTTGATATTTTTTATGTTTGGTTATACCGGCCGGGGTTTAATATGCATAAGAGAAAACAAAGATGAAAACAATAGGATTTTTCGGTGGAATTAGCCGGCAGAGCACGAAACCGTATTACTCAGTAATCCTGTTATTTCATAATAACACAAATTTCTTCGGCAATTTCGCTTACGGTTTTGTTATCTGTTGAAATTTTGGCAGTATTCAGCTTCTGATAAAGCGGAATACGGGCAATGCTTCTGTCTATAATGTCCGGGTTTCGTATGCCGGCATCAATATCCTTCTGCAAACGCATACGGAGCGTTTCCTCGCTGCAAATCAACGAGATGGGGTTCACACGGCAGCCGGAAAGGTTCAGCTTATCCGTAATGGAATCAATTATGGACTGCTCGTGCATAACCCAACAGAAAATCACATTTTCGTAAGCGGAACAACGCAGAAACTGATTTAACAAAAAGCATATATTTTCCAGAACCATGATCTTGGTTTCTTCGGTCACCTGAAACGGATCGGCATCCCAACACCAGTCTCCATCCAGGAAAACGGCACGCGGAAGCTTCTTTTTCAGTTCTTGGCAGACGGTGGTTTTTCCGACGCCCATAGTACCGCCGATGAGATACAGAGGTTTCATTTTTCAGCTCCTTTTTTAATCCGGCAGACGGCCGATTTTTGACATATATTATAGTGAATGACGGGCCATATGTCAAGCGCCGTCCCCATGTTATCCCCACATGCCCATTTTACCAATCGCAGGCACAAGCGAGGTTAACAATTTGTGTCCAAAACGCCAATCAAAGGAAAATCACTGACAAACATAATGGAATACGGTAAAATTTATGTCGTAATGGCACTATGCGTTTATTTATAAGTGCCAAAACGACACCTGGTAATTTGGGGATGGTGCCAAAATGGCACCAATGTGTTGACAATAAAGTGCCAATATGATATAATTATCATCGAGGTGGTGATTATTATGACAATAAGGCAGACCAGACAAGAGAAGGGACTAACTCAGAAAAAGTGTGCAGAATATCTTGGTATTCCGCTTCGCACATATAAAAGATATGAGGCCAATGAAGCATCGGTTAATCCGATAAAGTACCAATTAATTGTTGAAAAATTGGCTGAGTTTGGTTCCATTGACGAAGAACATGGATTATTGACTGTTGAACAAATCAGAATAATCTGTTCAGATGTGTTTGGAAAATATCCTGTAGAATATTGTTATTTGTTCGGCTCATATTCAAAAGGTAAAGAGACTGAGGGAAGCGACGTTGATCTGTTAATTTCTATGCCGGTTAACGGTCTTGTGTTTTATGAATTGGTTGAAGTCCTCAGAGAAAAACTCAAGAAAAAGGTTGATCTCTTAGATGTGACACAACTGGCAAATAATCCCGTCTTGGTGCAAGAAATTTTGAAATACGGGGTGAAAATCTATGGATAACATTAAAAACGACGAATACTATCTGGCAAAAATAAAAGAAGATCTGAAATTCGTAATTGATAATACAAAGGGAAAGAGCGAACAGGAAATAATGAGCAATCAATTGCTTGTTGATTCAATAATGTTCAGAATAATTCAGATTGCCGAGAACAACGCAAAATTGTCAGATTCGTTCAAATTAAATCACAAGGAAGTCCCGTGGATTGCAATAAAAGGTATGCGCAATCGGATTGTTCATGATTATGGATTTGTTGACATGTCATTTGTATATGACACGGTCATTAACGGAATGCCCGAAATGTATAATAAACTCAAGGATTTATAATATATGAAAATAATAGGACTTATCGGCGGTATGAGCTGGGAAAGCACGATACCGTATTACTCAATAATAAACGAATACGTAAAGAACACACTCGGCGGACTTCACAGCGCAAAGATTATCCTTTACAGTGTGGAATTTGACGAGATAGAAAAATGCCAGTCTTCGGGTGAGTGGGAACGCAGCGGTGAAATCCTCGGCGAAGCCGCAAAGGTTCTCGAAAACGGCGGGGCAGACCTGATTCTGATATGCACAAACACCATGCACAAGGTTTTTGAGCAGGTTCAAAGCTGCGTTTCAGTCCCCGTCCTTCATATAGCCGAAGCGACAGCCGACGTACTTGAAAAGGACGGCCGAAAGACGGTCGGACTGCTTGGGACAAAATATACTATGACGCAGGATTTCTATAAAATGAGACTCGTTTCGCGAGGCTTTGAAGTTCTGATTCCGGATGAAAAAGATATTGAAATAATAAACCGCATTATCTTTGACGAGTTATGTGTCGGTATGATAAAAGACGAATCAAGAAACGAATTTTCTCGCGTAATCGCCGAATTGAAGGCAAAGGGAGCTGAGGCTGTAATACTCGGATGTACCGAAATAGGTCTGCTTGTAAAACCTGAAAACTCAGTTCTGCCAATCTATGATACGACGGTTATTCATGCAACCGTCGCCGCAAAGAAAGCGATTGAATAATTAAAAAGCAAATAAGAAGGATGAAAATGACACACAAAACCAAGGGAACACTGGTAAAAATGATACTATTGACGGTGCTTCTGGGGGGAGTGACCGCTGTGTTTTTCATCCTGCACCGCGTATACCAAAAAGTCTGGATGAATGCGACGGCGATAAGCTGCCTTACGACATTTTATCATCTGACGATGCGGATTGCCGTAGGTGAGACAGTTACGCTGATTTTTGCCAAAAGGGAATTCCCAAAAGACAGACTCGGGTTTCATCTGTTTTGATTTGAAGAAGAACTGTACCGAAAACTCAAGGTTAAAAAATGGATTAAATACGCAAAATCGGCAAAGCCGGAGCAGTTTGATCTCTCTGTGGTGACCCCGCGAGAACTCCTTCATAACGTTATGCAAGCCGAACTTGTGCACAGAATTATTATGATTTTGTCATTCATTCCGCTGTTGTTCATTATCCCGTTCGGTGAACCGTTTGCGTTCATTCTGACGTCGATAGCCGCGTGTTTTATTGACCTGTTTTTTGTCACAATTCAAAGGTTTAACCGCCCGAGAGTGGAAAAACTGGTCGAACTAAGAGAAAGAAACAAGAAATAATTATCGCATGAATTCGTCGGAACTATCTTGTAACCTGTTAAAAAATCAGAATTAAAAGCAAAGGAAAAAAGAAATGAGAATCTGTGTGCCCGTGCCGTGCTTTTTCAAAGGTGATTTCTGTGATGCAATAAAAACTATAGGTGAACTTGGATTTGATGCGGCGGAAACATATAACTGGAAAAAACTTGATCTCAATGCTGTCAGAAAGGCCTGCCAAAAAAGCGGTGTCGAATTGCTCAGTATGTGCACGAGTGAGTTCAGAATGACAGATCCGGCTTTCAGACAGGACTGGCTGAACGGTTTGAAGGAAAGCTGTGAAGCGGCAGCCGTGGTCGGGGCCCGGAAACTTATCACCCAGGTAGGTCCCGATACCGGAGAAGCGAGAGAAAAACAGCACTCAGCGATTGTGCAAACTCTAAAGGAAGCTGCTCCGATACTTGAAAAATACGGGGTAACGATTATGATTGAGCCCCTGAATACAATAGTTAACCACCCCGGGTATTATCTTTGGAAGTCTTCGGAGGCTTTTGACATAATACGCGAAGTCAACCATCCTCTGGTTAAGGTGGTTTATGATATTTACCATCAGCAGGTGATGGAAGGGAACATCATTCCGAGCATAGTAAACAATCTTGACTGTATCGCCCACCTGCATTCTGCCGGACACCCCGGACGAATTGAACTGCAGTTCGGGGAAAACGATTACAATTATATATTCAAAAAGGTAGATGAAGCCGGGTACAAAGGTGCCTGCGGCCTTGAATATCGTCCGACTCTCGGCAGTGTTGAATCCTTGCAGGAGTTCAAAAGACTTTATAGGGAAAACATCACTCTGAAAGAGTAAAAACAAAAAGTTTTATATTTTCCGGAATCGGATGACAGAGGGACGGTTCTTTTGTCATCTGTGAAAAACATTATATTGCATTATATCAAATGATAATGTATAATAGTTAATAAATGAACGCATATATATTTATCAAGGAGGAATAAAATCATGAAAGTATTACTTGCCGGTGCATTCGGTCACCTCGGAACGGACATTCTGCATTCACTCGTTGACGGAGGATATGAAGTCATTGCCGCCGACGTTGTAACCGGAGAACCGGATTTCACGGGATTTACCCCCCTGAAAATCAACCTCACAGATAAGGATGCCGTAAAAGGCATATGTGACGGAGTTGACGTCGTCGTAACGACAGTGGGACTTACAAAGGCTTCTGAAACGCTCACTCCTTACGATATCGACTACGGTGCAAACAAGAATCTTCTTGACGAAGCACTTCGTGCCGGAGTCAAAAACTTTGCATACGTCTCGGTTCTCAAAGCATCAGAAGGAAGACACATTCCAATGCTTGACGCCAAGGCGATGATTGAGGAAGAACTGAGAAAATGCGGAATCACGTACACAATTTTCCGCCCGACAGGATATTTCTACGACACAGCCCATATCTTCCAGCCGAAGGTCGAGGCAGGGAAGGTCACGCTTCTCAAGACCAAGACTCCCGTAAAGTGCAACGTCATCGACACGAGAGACTTTGCCGATTACATCGTTGAGCATATGACGGATGATAAGAAGGAGTACGACGTCGGCGGAACCGAAATCTACACCTACGAAGAAATTGCAAAAATGTTCTTTGCCGCAGCAGGCAAGGAGCCCGTTATCAAATTTGCTCCTCCGTTTTTGTTTGATCTGATCGTGGCTATGAGCCCGAAGTGGAAAAAGGGTGTCATCAAGTTCGGAAAATGGACGATGACGGAAGATATGGTTGCAAGCGTAAAGACAGGTAAGCGCAGCTTTGCAGCGTATATCAAAGAGATTTATGAGAAAGGGTGGAAATTCTGATGGTCTTTTCACCCGAAATCCTGATTTTTCTTGGAATCAGCGCCGTCTGCTGCTCAATTGGCTTTTACCGCTTCGTATGGTTCTTATCCGTCGGATACGGTCTTGCTGCAGCCGGAATCGGCGCCGGATTGCTTGTGTATTCCCTTGTCAGCGGAAACGCGAGCGTCGGTGTCATCCTGCTTTGCCTCTTGTATATCATCTACGGCATCAGACTCGGAGGTTTTCTGCTTGTACGTGAACTTAAGAATAATCAGTACAGAGAAAAGCTCAAAGAGGTCGGCGGAGAAGCTAAGGTTCCCGTTTTTGTTGCCGTCTTTATGTGGATTTTCCTCGCCGTTCTCTACGTAGCTCAGTCATCCGCCCCCATGTACAGAATTCTAAACGGAGCTCATAACTCGTCACAGCCTGCCCTTTATATCGGTATTGCCATTTCTGCCATCGGTATTCTTATGGAAGCCTTTGCGGATAAGCAGAAGAGTGAAGAAAAAAAGACCAACCCGGATATGCCCGCCATGCACGGTCTTTACAAGCTCTGCAGATGCCCGAACTATTTCGGCGAAATTCTCTTCTGGACAGGGTCCGTCGTCAGCGCCATCGGTGCCGTAAAGGGTGCGCAGTGGGCAGTGGTTGCCTTCGGCTACGTCTGCATCGTTTTCATTATGATAAGCGGCGCGAAGAGAGTTGAGACGAGACATATACGTCATTACGGCGGAAAGCCCGAATATGAAAAATATGCAGACAGCACTCCTATTCTCGTTCCCTTTATTCCGATTTACCATATGACTTCCCCCGAAAAGATGGCAAAAGAAGATGCTGCAAAAGCGGCCCAAAAGGCCCGGAAGGCTGAAAAAAACAAATAAGACGATGGATTATTTAAGAATAATTGAAAAATATTATGAGCTTTCACCGAAGGACTTGCCCGAGTATGAAAAATACAAGGTCGGTCCCATGACCGTGGAAGCAAAGGCATATTCACTTCCGGGGCTCGGTCATATGTCTTTTATGCGCGGAAAAGCCCTGTTCGGTCTTATGAAGATGGACACCCTGGTATTTAATCCTTTTGAAAAGGATATGCCTCTTTTTTCACTTGACAGAATCACGGTTTCCGGAAAAGAAAAATTACTGATTGAATTGTTTGAAACGAGACTCGCGCCGGTGTCGCTTGAACAATACTTCACCGATCTGATTGAAAAATATCAGCTGCTTGACGACGGAAAGAGCGAGCCGAGATGGTACGATGAAATCAGATTGCCCGAAACTATGTACAAGGTCGGAAAGAAAAATAAAGCGGCAGCGTTCGACAACCTTTCCGGCGACTATCTTGAAAGATTCCTCTGCCTATGCAGCGAAGCAAAGCCCTGCGACGCGCAGACGAAAACCGCCGAAGCAAAGAAATACACTGACGGACTGCTGTCACACGGCGGGGCCGCCACAGACGTGTATATCAAAGAAAAGGGCAGGGAATTCACCGAACGGTTCCTGCGGGAATGCATGTTCGGTGTATAAATAAAAGCAAATAAGGCCGTTCTGCATTTTCCAAACAAAAAAGCAGCATTTGGGCTCTTTGTCAATAGTTGGGGTAAAATCTGTATAAAGGGTTTTATGTAAACTAAAGATAAAAAACGAGAGGAGGAAGAAGACAACGAGGGCGAAGCCCGAAGTTGGATCCTTCCTCCTCTCGTTTTGCACGCTTATAATAATATTAACGGTGCTTCTCGGTATCCTGACCGTCGCATTTTTGTTCTGCAGAGCGTGTATCAAAAAGAACGGATGACTGCGACGGCAATCGGCTGACAATATGGAAAAGATTATTCAATCGTCGAAAAAAATATAGACAATCGCGGGATAATACCATATAATAATGACATAAACAATTGAGCCGTCACGGAGAAGTGACAAAGAATAATACTATCAGTTTTTTCGGGGGATTAATAATGTTTGATCTTGTTTTGAAAAATGTAAAATTGTATGACGGAACAGGCCGAACCGAAGGCGAAATATGTGATATCGGTATTGTGGGCGACAGAATAGGAGCGATTGGAAAGCTCGGAGACAAAGAGGCCGGCAAAAGAATCGACTGTGCCGGACTTACGGCGATACCCGGAATGATAGACGTTCACACCCATTCTGATTTTGCAATGTTTACTGACTCACAAAGGGCTGCTCAGATAAAGCAGGGCGTAACAACAGAGATCATTTCTGCCTGCGGTATCGGGTCCATCCCTCTGTCAGGCGGACTTCTTGACGAATATAACAGACTGAACCGTGCCCACACCGGCCGTGTTCCCGACGGCTGTGATACGTCATCCATGGCAGCATATTTTAAATCCTTACCTCCGACCGGAGTAAACGTGGCGGCCCAGATAGGGCATTCGCCTCTGCGCACTCTGGCGGTCGGCACGACAAAGGACGTTCCCTTTACCGAAGAAGCCGGACGCAAATTGGTTGAAGCCGCGGAAAAGGCTCTTGACGAGGGGGCAGTCAGCATTTCAACGGGAATGAGCTATTATCCTGCCTCGTTCTGCTCGTATGATGAACTGCTGCTGCTTGCAAAGACCGCGGCAAAGTACGACGTTCCAATGAGCGTCCACCGCAGAAGCGAATTCCGTCAGAAAATTCCCGGCTTTGATTCAAAAGAAGAGGTTCTCGATCTTGCCCGTGACAGCGGTGCGAAGCTTGTTTTCTCGCATTTCCGTACCGATCGCCACACCGCCGGCATGCACGAGAGCCACGTTGAATGTCTCGAAAAGGGAATTCGCGAGGGACTGCGTGTTACTGCAGACTTTTATCCTTATGAGAACGGGAGCTCATATCTCGGCACATATCTGCCGTTTTCTGCACAGACAGACGGTCCGGACGGCGTTCTTGAATATCTGAATAACAGCGATACCTTCAATGCCTTTGTGGAGAGGATGAGAGCTCATCATCATGGCAGCATCGGAGTCGTTCTTTCGCTGTGTCCGGGCCACCCCGAGTATCTCGGCAAGTCAATAAATGAAATAGCCGTGTTGAACAATACGGATCCCGAGACGATGGCGGCAACTCTGCTTCGCGATGAAAAGCTTGAGGTCTCATACGTTTCAGGCAGATATGCGGGTGATGAAATCAACGAAAAACTCAACCGCGACTTTGCCTTCTTTATGTCACAGCCGTACTACAATGTGGGCTCTGACACACTACCGGCGCATACAAGACCGCACCCGCGTTCCTACGGCGCCTTTGCAAAGGCTTTGAGAATTGCCATTGATTACGGCGTAGGACTTAAGAGATTTGCCGAGTGTACATCGGGAAGTGCCGCAAAGCTTTACGGTCTGAAGAACAGAGGCGAAATACGTGAAGGATATTTTGCGGATATCGCAATTTTTGACGAGAAAAAGCTTAAAGCAAATTCGACCTATGACAATCCCATGCAATATGCCGACGGAATGCGTTTCGTTACCGTAAACGGGGTGCTTGCTCTTGAAAACGGTGAGATAACGGGTAAGAAAGCCGGACGCGGATTGAAGAGAAATATGTAAGGAGCCCCAATGCAAGGAAAGTCAAAAGCGGGGTTCGCCGCGTTCGCTTCTTATGCAATATGACAAGGGGCAATCCGACTTGCGTCGGGGACTTTTGTCATCTTTAAATGAAAAACTGAAATAGGAACGGTATTTAAAATGTCATTTGAAAAAGCAAAAGCATATCTTGAAAATCGCGGTTTTGCTGACCGCATATTAACGTTTGAAACCTCCAGCGCCACAGTTGAACTTGCGGCGGCTGCCGTGGGGACGGAGCCCGAAAAAATAGCCAAATCGCTGACTTTTTCAGTTAACGGGACTGCCGTTATGATAGTCTGTGCCGGAGACGGCAAGGTTTCGAACCCGAAATACAAGGCCTGCTTCGGGACGAAAGCAAAAATGCTGACGAAAGAAGAGGTCAGTGAACTTATCGGACACGATGTGGGCGGAGTCTGCCCGTTTGGCATAAATGAAAACGTCCGCGTTTGCCTTGACAACGGTCTGCGCCGTTTTGAAACGGTTTATCCTGCCTGCGGCAGCGGAAACAGTGCGGTTCGCCTCAGCGTTTCCGAGCTTGAAGCTCTCTGCCCCGGTGCCGAATGGGTCGACGTATGCAAACTTCCCGAAGAAGAATAAGATGCGCAACGGTATTCCAAAATATTACTCAATCTTGTTGACGGAAGTCACAAAACATCAATTCCGGAATCATAGGCAGCATTTCCTTTCTGGAGCAGTTCTTTAACGGCGTGCTGAGAAGAGAATAAAAAACGGACAAACCTATACCGGAATGCAAGAAAAGATATAAATAAAGGAGTTCACCATAATGAAAATCGGAAGTTATAATATTAAACACGCAGCCGACGGAGGCTGCGCCGCAATCGGGGAGGCCATCGTGAAGGCCGGCCTTGATATCTGCGGACTTCAGGAACTGGATTATATGAATACGCGTTCAAATGAAGATCAGGCTAAGCTGATTGCCGAAGCGGCAGGAATGCCTTATTACAGATTTACAAAAGCCATTGATTTCAGAGGAGGGCAGTACGGAACTGCCATTATGTCAAAATATCCGATTGAAAGCTTCACCCTGTCTCCGCTTTATTCTGCGGAAAAAGAGGCGAGAAGCATAGGACACGCCGTGATTGACGTCCGCGGAGTGAAACTGGATTTTTATTGCACGCATCTTTCATTCGAGAGCCGCGAGCTGAGAGACGTTCAGTTCAAAGAGATTGCGGATATGATATCGAAGTCCGAAAGATTTGTTCTCGTCGGCGATTTCAACACCGAAAATTTCAGCGAATTCGACGTGCTCGGCGACGTATCCAAAGTTAACAGCTATGAGCACCGCTACGTGACTTTCCCCGGAAGATCCGTTGCCATTGACAATATTATTGCGTCAAAGAATATAAACTGTCGTTTTGATTCTGTTTATACCGATTCGCATTCCGATCATTATATGCTGACGGCAGTGGCGGATATCTGAATCCCGGAACGGCAAAGAAAAAGTGCGGTTATACGAAGAAAGGAACAATTATGGAAAACATTAAACTTGCAATATTCGATATGGACGGAACCGTCCTTGATACGCTTGAAGACCTGACGGATGCGTCAAATTACGTGCTGAAAAAGCACGGATATCCGGAAAGAAGCATTGATGAAATCCGCTGCTTCGTCGGAAACGGTCTTCTCAAGCTTTCCGAGCGAATGGTTCCGGCGGGAACGGATGCCGCAACCGTATCCGACGTCTGCGCCGAGCTGACTGCATATTATAAAGCTCACAGCGCGGTCAAAACCAAACCCTATCCCGGAATTTGCACAATGCTTGAAAATCTTCGCCGTGCGGGTATTAAGACTGCCTGCGTTTCAAACAAGGTTGACGCTGCCGTATCGGAGCTCCGCGATATGTATTTCAAGGGATTATTCGATTATTCGGTCGGTGCAAGAGAGGGGAAGGCCCTGAAGCCCGCCCCCGATTCCGTATATGCCGTCCTTGATTATTTCGGGGCACGCAAGTGCGACGCCGTTTATATCGGCGATTCCGAAACCGATATGAAAACCGCCGAAAACGCAGGGCTGAAAATGATTGCCGTTCTCTGGGGTTTCAGAGACGAAGCAACGCTGAAAAAAGCCCATGCAAAGCGCCTGTGTACGGACGCTGCCGGGCTTGAAACCGAAATTATGAACGTTCTGTTCAGAAAGAAGGAGTTCGAACTTGTCTTTCTCGGAACGGGAACCGCTCATATGGACAAACGTGCCCTGCCGGGAGGAGACTGTGAGAATCACTTTGACAAGAGCGTCCGCCGCTGTTCTTCGGCTCTGCTCAACGGAAACTGCCTGATTGACTGCGGACCTTTCACCGTTTCGTCTCTGAAAATTATCGGCAAACCTCTGTCTGAAATTACGGATATTTTCTTTACACATCTTCACGGGGACCATTACAGAGCCGAAGCCGTTGCCGCAGTTGCCGCTGCCGGGAAAGAACCGCTGAGAGTCTGGCTCAGGGAGGATGCGGTTTTCCCGGAAATCCCGAACGTTGAGCTCCACCGTCTTGCCGACAGAGTTACCGTGAATACTCCCTGCGGCTTTAAGGTTACGGGACTCCGTTCAAACCACGATCAGAAATTCTTCCCGGAATACCTTTATTTTGAAAGCGGAGAAAAGCATCTGCTTTATGCAACTGACGGAGCCTGGATGCTGTTTGAAACCTATTATTTCCTGCGCAATTCGCTTCTCGATCTGCTCGTCTGGGACAGCACGGTCGGAGACGATCCCACGAATTTCAGAATGGCGGAGCACAATTCGCTGCCGATGCAGAGACTTATGCGCGGCTCGCTTGAAAGTCTCAATGTACTCGGAAAAGACAGCGTAATCTGTATGACTCATATCGGAGGCCCGGGCTCCTGCGGTCACCTTCCCACACAGGAAGAAATCGAAAAGCAGGTTGAACCGGACGGATTCGTCGTTGCGTACGACGGATTCAGAATTGAATGCTGAGTGCCTGTATTGTAAAAAGATGACAGGGGACGGTTCTTTTGTCATCTCGCCAGAAGCGCGAGATGACAAAAGAACCGTCCCCTGTCATCTTTTTAATCTATCGTTATCATCCGGCATATTCCCTTGAACAGGCCGGGGGTGACGTAATATTTCTGTCCGCAGGGGGCAACGGCTTCGGATTCGCCGTGCCAGTGGCCTGCGAAGGTAGCTTTGATAAGCGGGCAGCGGCCGATGAAGCCGAGAACCGAGTCGCTTGTGAGAAATTCTTCCGGACTGCGTCTCATATTTTCGTTGATCGGGCGTATTCGGAGAAGATTCCAGTCGCCGATCGGGTCGTGCATAAACAGAATCATAGGAAGGCCGCGGTCGGCTTCGGCACGAAGCTTATCGTAAATTTCCGCTGTGAAATAGTCTTCGCTGTTGTCAATCGTAATGACGTTCAGCCCGCCGACGGTTCTCGAGTCGAATGTGACTTTAAGGTTCGGGAAGGATTCACGGAAGGAATCATAGTTGCGCTTGTAAATCTCCGCATGGTCGGGACCGGGAGTACGGCAGAAGTCTGCAAATTCGTGGCTTCCGGGGCAGTACATAAAATCGTGTCCGTCGGCGATGCGGTGAAATTCGCGTCTCGTTCCGATGGCCGCAATGTCGGTTACGTCGCCGGTGAGAACCGTCAGCGCGTTTTCGCGCTCCGCGATTTCAAAGGCTTCGCTGAAATATTCGTTCTGGGTGTGAGGCGGGAAACCGGCCTCCTTTTCAAACACGGCACGGCGGCGGATGAGATGCTCCTTCTTTTCGGGAATATCCTCTTCGGCGTAATCGACCAGATGAACGTCCGTGATATGAAGAATTTTTACCGGCTTTTCAAGACCGATATGTATTTTGGTTTCAATGATTTTTTCCATGACCGTCCTCTTGTATCAGTATTATATGTTTACTGTAACGCTGATATTATAACCCTCACACGGCGGCTTGTCAATATCCCGTACGGCAACGTGAAGTAAAAGAGAGTAATGCGGATATGTTTCTGAAAAAACAGTTGATAAACTCCGATAATTATGGTATGCTTATACAAAAAAGAAGAAATGAGAATTCCGTGTCAGTGATCAGGAAAAGAGATAATATGAAATTCCCGCATACCTGTATTGGAAAAAGCGCAGAGAGCAATCTGCAGAAAACAGAGGATAAGTTTGAAACAAAATAACCACTC
>DCGL01000106.1:35248-59522 GCA_002314565.1 Clostridiales bacterium UBA1779 | reverse complement strand
CTTTTCTGAACAGTTTGTGATATAATGTGCACGCAATATGAGAGACGATGGGAGTGGGCGACGGTCCACTCTTTCTTTATGACTGCGGCAGGATGATTTCAGGCCGCGGCTGATGAGGTAAAAAGCATAATATGAAAATGAAAAAAGAGTTCTCCGGCGTACCGGAAAAGGTGCGCGCGGCGATTGAAAAAACAGTTGAGGATCTCGGCTGCGTAATCTGGGACATAGAGTTCGGACGCCGCGGTGCCGACAGCGTGCTGACAATCACGATTGACAGCGACGAAGGCATCGGAATCGACGAATGCGAAAAGGTCCACAGGGCAATCGATCCGCTGCTCGATGAAGCAGACCCCATTGACTGCGCTTACTGCCTCGAGGTTTCATCCCCGGGCGTTGAACGCGCACTGACTCTTCCCTGGCACTTCGATGCCTGCGTCGGCGAAAAAGCCGAAGTCCGTCTTTTCACTCCTCTTGAGGAAAAAGGCCCGAAATCCGTAGAAGGCGAGATTCAGGGTTACACGGAAGAGACCGACAGCATCTCAATCAAAACAGAAACCAAAAATTACGACATACCGTACAAAAACGTCGCCGCCTGCAATCTTTTGTTTGATTTCGGCGATATGCGCTGACGTAAGTCAGACCAAGAAGAAACAGTCGAAAGGAATTTTAGCGGAATTATGAATAACGAATTTTTCCTGGCTCTTGAGGAGCTCGAAAAGAAGCAGGGCATTCCCGTCGAGGTTATGCTCAAGAAAACGGAGGAAGCTCTTCTCAAGGCCTGCCAGAAGGAATACGGCGGAAAGAACGCTGCCGGTCAGTACTCGGAACCCCGTATCGAAATCAACATTGACCGCGAAAAGCACGATATCAAGGCCTTCCTCGTAAAGACCGTAGTAAACGAAATAGACGATCCCGTAACCCAGATTCTTCTTGCCGATGCCCGCGAGCACAACAAGAGAATCTCAGTCGGCAAGGAAATCAGAACAGAAATCAAGACCAAGAACCTGCACAGAATTTCCGCCAAGGCCGCAAGAGACGTAATCATCCAGGGCATACGTGAAGCCGAAAAGGAAAACGCCCGCCGCGAATTCGAAAACAAGCAGGAAGAAATCATCACGGCAACGGTAGTCAGAATCGACAGGGATACGAAGGACGCCGAACTCAATACGGACAACGGAATTCTCGTGCTTCCCGCTGCAGAGCAGATTCCCGGCGAAGATCTTTCCGTCGGTATGAAGATAAAGGTTTATTTCCGCAAGGTTAACCGCCGCGACCGCGCAGACGTCCGCATTTCAAGAACCGATACAGGCTTTGTAAAGTGCCTGTTCAAGCTTCAGGTTCCCGAAATCGAAGCCGGAACAGTCGTCATCAAGAACATCGCCCGCGAAGCCGGTTCAAGAACGAAAATTTCCGTATATTCAACAGATGAAACAGTCGAAGCCGTCGGCTCCTGTGTCGGTCCCAAGGGAATGAGAATTGCCGCAATTCTCGACGATCTGGCCGGCGAAAAGGTCGACATCGTGGATTACAGCGAGGATATGGCAGAATACGTAAGAGCAGCTCTTGCTCCTGCAAACATCGTGTCCGTTGATATGCTTGAAGAGCGTTCAGCCCACGTAGTCGTATCCCCCGACCAGCTGTCCCTTGCAATCGGCAAGGAAGGTCAGAACGCAAGACTGGCCGCCAAGCTCACGTCCTGCAAGGTAGACATCAAGACAGAATAAAGTGAACGAAAATAAAACCGTCCCTTCACGCGAACCCGTAAGACAGTGCTCAGCCTGTTTTACCCACCGTACGAAGAAGGAGCTCATCAGACTCACAAAAGGCAGTGACGGTGTCGAAATTGACGCTGCTCAGAAAAATCAGAGCCGCGGTATTTACCTGTGTCCGGACGAAAAATGCATAAAGAAACTCATAAAAACCGGCAGAATTAAAAGCCGCTTCGGAATTTTTGATGACAGAGAACTCGAAGAGAGGCTGCTTGCCTGCATAAAAGAGAAAAACCGGAATGGAAACAGTTGACGTAAAACTATCCACACTCGGCCTGTGCGCCAGAGCCGGAAAAATTGTCGCAGGAACCCAGATGGTGTGCGATGCGCTCAAGGAAAAGAAGCTGCACCTCGTCATTTCGGCCTCCGGCAATTCGGAAAACACGCAGAAGCGCATATCCGACAGATGTACTTATTACAATATACCGCTGATTTTGTGCTCCGCCACATCCGAAGAGCTGGGACATGCTCTCGGAAAAGGACCGACGGCAGCAGTGGGAATCACGGATATATCCCTCGCCCGTGCCGTAACGGGTAAACAAAAGCAATAATAATTCGGGAATCCCCCGAAAACAGTCAACCGTCTGAATGACAGAAAGAGATTTCTGTCGCAAAGAGAGGAATAAAAGAAGCATGGCAAACAACAATCAGATTAAAGCCGCAAATATCGCAAAGGATTTCACACTGAAGCCTTCCGGCACAGCACTGAAGCAAAAGGACCTTACCGACATCTTCACCGCTGCCGGTCTTGAACTGAAGCCTCAGGCCGGAATGGATACTTTTTCTCTGGACTTTATGTGGGAAACCATAACAAAAGCAAACCAGATAGTCAATATCGAGGATTATATCGACGGAATTACATACGTGCCCTCAGATGTTAAGAAAAAGCCCGCTGAGCCCGCACCTGCCCCTGCCGAGCCTGCCAAGCAGCCGGCAGCAGAGACTGCACCTGCAGTCAAGCCGGCTGAAGCCGGAAAAGCACCGGAAGCCGCAAAGGCCCCCGTGGCTGCAAATTCGGAAGCAAAGCCCGCAGAGGCGTCAAAGACTGCAAACGCTGCGCCTGTAAACGGACAGCCGAAGCAGGATAAGTCTGCCGAGAAGAATATCACCCGCTCTGCCGGTGAAAGATTTGAGTCCAGAATGAAGTCGGCAACAGCCATAACAAAGGATGCAAAGCCGGCACAGAAGGAAGCTCAGAAGCAGCAGCCCAAAAAACACGGAATTGAAGTCAGAGAGAGAACCGGCGGTTCAGACGATGCCACGCTCACCGTTTCGGCTCCGAAGGCCAATACCCGTGTGGTCGATACCAGAGGAACCGGCAGCAACGTCGACCTCTCAAAATACGACGATAAGCTCGACAACTTCGTTCCGGACGATATTCAGGACGCAAAGGACACCGGTTTCAAGGTGAAGAAGCCCGTTGCCGGTGAAGGTGCCGAGGAACAGAGAAACAAGACGGCAAGTCCCAGACAGGCACAGCAGCAGAGAGGCGGAAAGCCCGCTCCTCAGCCTTCAAAGGACAAGGATAACCGTCAGCAGAACAACAGAAACAACAATCAGAACAGAAATAACCAGCAGCAGAACAATCAGGGCAAAAAGGGCCAGCCTCAGAAGGGCGACCGCCGCGATAAGCGCAACCAGCCCGCTCCCGCCCCCGTTCCCGTAAAGAAAATGCCGGTCAAGGCAACGATTCCCGACGAAATCACGGTCGGTGAATTCGCCCAGAGAATCAAGGTCAGTGCCGGAGAAGTCGTAAAGAGACTTATGCTTATGGGAATGATGGTATCGGTAAACCAGACCATTGATTTCGATACCGCATTCCTCATCGCCGATGAACTCGGCGCCGAGGTAACGAAGGAAGTTACAGTTTCAATCGAAGAGAAACTCTTCGAAGAGAATACGGAAGCCGATTCCGATGAAAATCTCAAGGTACGTCCTCCCGTTGTCTGCGTAATGGGTCACGTTGACCACGGAAAGACTTCCCTTCTTGACGCCATCAGAAACACTCACGTCACCACCGGTGAAGCCGGCGGTATCACTCAGCACATCGGTGCTTATAAAGTCAGAATCAACGGCAAGGATATCACCTTCCTCGACACACCCGGTCACGAAGCCTTTACGGCCATGCGTGCAAGAGGAGCCCAGGCAACCGATATTGCAATCCTCGTCGTTGCCGCCGATGACGGTATCATGCCACAGACAGTCGAAGCCATCAACCATGCCAAGGCTGCAGGAGTTGAAATCATCGTTGCCATCAACAAGATGGATAAGCCCACTGCCAATCCCGACAACATCAAGCAGGAGCTCACAAAGTACGAACTCGTACCCGAAGAATGGGGCGGAGACGTAATGTGCATTCCCGTATCCGCAATCAAGCATACCGGTATCGACGATCTGCTCGAAAGCGTTCTTCTCATTGCCGAGGTCAAGGAATACAAGGCAAATCCCGACCGCCGTGCTAAGGGTATCATCATTGAATCCAAGCTCGACAAGGGCCGCGGACCTGTTGCCACCGTACTTATCCAGAACGGTACGCTTCATCCCGGCGATATCGTTATCGCAGGCACCTGCGTCGGACGTGTCCGTGCAATGACGGACCATACCGGACGTACGGTCAAAGTTGCTCCTCCTTCCACTCCCGTTGAAATCACGGGTCTTGACGACGTTCCTCAGGCCGGTGATGAATTCAATGCCGTTGCCGACGAAAAGATGGCAAGAGAGCTTGCCGACAACCGCCGCGCAAAGGCAAAGGAAGATACATTCAAGGCCAACTCCAGAACAAGCCTCAACGACCTGTTCACGCAGATTCAGGAAGGCGTCAAGGATCTCAACGTCATCGTCAAGGCCGACGTCGGAGGCTCCGCCGAGGCCGTAAAGCAGTCCCTCGAAAAGCTTTCCAACGACGAAGTCCGCGTACACGTAATTCACGCCGCAGCCGGCGGAATCACCGAGGGCGACGTAATGTTCGCAGCTGCTTCGCAGGCCATTATCGTCGGCTTCAACGTCCGTCCCGACCACGCTGCCATTGAGTCAGCCGAAAGACAGGGTGTCGACGTTCGCACGTACAGAGTCATTTACGAGTGCATTGACGAAATCACAGCCGCCATGAAGGGTATGCTTGCTCCCAAATTCAAGGAAACACTGCTCGGACACGCCGAAGTCAGACAGCTCATTCATATCCCCAACGTCGGTTTCATTGCCGGTTCCTACGTACAGGACGGCAAGATTACACGTCAGTCACAGATCCGTATCGTCCGCGACGGTATCGTCGTATACGAAGACAAGATTTCCTCACTGCGCCGCTTCAAGGATGACGTAAAGGAAGTTGCGTCCGGCTACGAATGCGGTATCGGTCTTGATAAGTACAACGACCTCAAGGCCGGAGATATTCTCGAAGCCTTCATAATGGAACAGGTTGAACAGGCCTGATTCCGTCAATAAAAAATCCGGAAGCCGACGGCCTCCGGATTTTTTATTGAACTTCTTTTATTCTATTGCGTCAAGCTGTTCCATAAGCTTTTTGATACTGAGCTTTATTTTTGAATCAAAGGACTTGAAGGTTGAAATTGAACCTGAGGTAAATACTGCATTTATTCCCTTTTCGACATCTGTAAGGCCGAGAATATCGGTAATGTCATAGCAGATTGTTTCCTTGATAAGGTCAAGCATATTGGCTCCATCGGTATTTGCGGCTCTCTTGCTCTTGAGTGTTACCTCGTAGTAAGCGGGCATTACGCTCTTTGAAGACTGATATGCCCAGTAATCGAGAACCTGCATCGACTTTGCGGCATCAACGTTGGTAGCATTCGGCACGCACCAGATAATTGCGTAGGTATCGAGAGGAGTATAATATCTTTCCTGATCACTGTCAAGCTTCGGATAAACGACGACACCGTAGGTATCCTGCATATCGAGGAACTGATTGGAAACCTTCATATTTCCCGAGATAAACAGGAAGTGTCCCTCGGCAAACAGACCTCTTATGTGGTCATAATCATTGGAATAGGTTTTGGTCGAATCCGAAATCTTAACGGCGGCAGTGCGTTCGATGACATGAGCAGGATCCTTGAATGAATCCTTGAGCAGGTCGATGACCCTTTGTGCACGGTCCGCATATTCAGTATAAATCAGACACTTGTATTCATCGCCGACCTTTGTTACATATCTGATACCGGAGGACAGGAAGGCGTTGATTCCGCTGGGAGATGAGCAGAGTCCGTAAGTTCCTATGACGCCTTCAGCAGCCTCGTTTGATACTCCGTTTACCATGGTAATGAAGGTTTCCCAGGTCCACTTGTTTTCTTTTACGTAATCGTAAGGACTTGTCAGCTTGAAATCGTCAACGATTCTCGTATTGAAATAATAGAATTCACCGCCGGCAAGGTTAGAAACGGAAACGTCGTTTGCAACGAAGAACAGCTTGTTCTGCACGGTGTAAGTTTCAACACATTCGCCGGCCCACCAGGCAGTCGTATAATCGACACCGCAGTCAACAAGATTGGCAAGGCAGCCGCCGGTTGCAAGAGAGGCCATGGTTTCGCGTCTGTCCAGTATGAGGTCATAGCCGACCGTGCCGCCCGAAATCTCATTTTTTACCGTGTTGTGAGGGGAATCAACCTGTATTGTCGTGATATTCAGATTGAATTTCTTTTCGACGAGAGTGTTTCTGGATACCACGGAGTCATTCATTACGTCTCCGTTTGTTTCCTCGGCATCGATGTACATGCCGGGATATGAGGCCATTTTTTCAGAGCGCATATAAATTACGAAGTCGCGGCCTCCGAAATCCGCATCGGCAAAAACGGGTTCGGTTTCTACGGGGGTATCGCTTCCCGGAACCGTTTCGGCGGCGGCGCTTGCGGCGGGCTTCGTTTCATCGGGGCTGCCGCTTTCACCGCATGAAGCAAGCAGCAGAGTCAGGGCTGCCAGCAGGATGGCAGAAATTCTGAGCATTGATTTTGATTTCATAAATATATTTACCTTTCTGTTTATAATTTATTATATCAGGTTAAATTCGCAGCACTGACCGATTCGTCATAATCTCTGAACTGAAGGCGGTAAAGGCCTGCGTAAATTCCGTTCTTCGCCATAAGCTCTTCGTGAGTTCCGGTCTCTGCAACGTTTCCTTCGGAAATCACGCAGATTTTGTCGGCACGTCTTATGGTTGACAGCCTGTGTGCCACAACAATCGTCGTTCTTCCGACACAGAGTTCGTCAAGAGCCTGCTGAATCAGAATTTCAGTCGTGTTGTCAAGAGCCGAGGTTGCCTCGTCAAGCACGAGAATTGCGGGATTTTTGAGAAAAACGCGGGCAATCGAAAGTCTCTGCTTCTGGCCTCCGCTCAGCTTGACACCGCGCTCACCGATTTGGGTTTCGTATTTATCCGGAAGCGTCATTACCCAGTCGTGAATATTCGCCTTCTTCGCGGCCTTGGTCACCTCTTCTTCCGTGGCATCGAGCCTGCCGTAAAGTATATTTTCGCGTATTGAGCCGTTGAAGAGGAAGACGTCCTGCTGGACAATTCCTATGTTGCGGCGCAGCGAATCGGCAGTAAGCGCCGTCACGTCTTTTCCGTCAATGAAAACCTGCCCGGGAGCCACATCATAAAAGCGCGGCAGCAGATGACAGATAGTTGTTTTTCCTCCGCCGGACGGACCGACAAGAGCGAGGGTCTGTCCCTTATCTGCCGAGAGGCTTACCCCGTGAAGAATTTCCCTGCCGCTTCCGCTGCTGTATGCAAAATGAAGATTTTTCAGTTCAATTCTTCCCTCGGCGGCGCCGAGGTCAGCAGCATCGGGGCTGTCGTGCTCCGGCTCTGTGTCCATTATTTCACAGAAACGTTCAAAGCCGGTGACACCGTTCTGATACTGCTCCATAAAGCCGATAAGCGTGGTAATCGGCGAGATAAACAGGTTAACAGAAACGATAAAAGAGGTATAATCGGCAAAATCGATTTTCCCGGCATAGAGGAAAAGACCGCCGGCTATGAGTATGATTACGTTGAAAATATCGGTGATGAAGCTTGAACCGGCGTGGAATTTCGCCATTGCAACGTATGACTTGCGGCAGGCCTCGGCAAACAGTACAAGGCCCTTTTCAAACTTGTCTGACTCCTTTTCCGAATTCGTGTAGGCCTTCGTCACGCGGATTCCCGATACGCTGCTTTCAATTGATGCGTTGATGATACCGGTCGTCTCACGTCTCTCGGTGAAGGCGTTCTTCATTAGTCTGCGGTAATGCACGGCAACGGCGATGAGAATCGGGACGCAGACGAAAATTATCAGGGTCAGCCAGATATTTATCGTGGCAAGATAAATGAAGGCGAGAATGAACATTACGATGCTCGTTATGACGTTTTCGGGACCGTGATGGGCAAGCTCGCTCACTTCAAACAAATCCGACGTCATTCTCGTCATAATCTTTCCGGTTTCGTGTTCGTCGAAATATGAAAACGGAAGCTTTTGCAGGTGATTGAAGAGCTCACGGCGCATCGTCGTCTGCATACCGGTGCCAATCATATGTCCGTAGTACTGAATGAAGTACCTGAGTAAGAGGCGGATAATATACAGAACGAGAACCGCGGCACTGGCAAGGATGATTTCCTTCGCCATTCTGTTCGGTATCAGGGTTTTTAGCATTTTGTTGGTTATAAGCGGATAAACCATTCCGATAACCGATACAGCGAGGGATGCAGCCATATCCCAGAAGAACATCCATCTGTGCGGTTTATAATATGAAATAAAACGTCTGAGCATTTCATCACCTGATTTTCAATCAATTATTGCTATTATTCACAAAATATGCTATAATAACTTAAATCTTATTCCGAAAAACATTTGCGTATTGTATAACATAATGTATTATTATATAATATATTTTGCTTTGCGTCAACTGTTTTTGAAATACGTAAACAGAAAAGGAGTTCAGAAATGAAAATCAGAACCGGAATCCGTTTCGCATGTCTTTCCCTCGCAGTTATGACCTTCACTGCTGTTTTGGCCGGCTGCGGTAATACAACGACCCCAAATGCCGCTGAAACGACTGCCGCTCCCGTTGCCACTGAGGCACAGAGCAACGCCCCCGAAGTTACCACAGAGAGCAATCTCGATAAAAACGGCTATCTGAAGGATAAAATCGGCGACGACGTCAAGTTTAACACCACTCTGAGAATGCTTTATTGGAGTGATGTAGAAAACAAAGAATTCTTTGTCGAAGACACGACAGGAGAGCTTGTAAACGATTCAATCTATACAAGAAATCTGACTGTCGAAGAAAGACTGCAGGTCAAGTTCGAATACGTCGGAACAAAGGGAAACTTCGACAACAACGCCCTGTACGTAAAATTTGCAAAGAATGCCCAGGCCGGCGGGGAAGTATATGATATTTATGCTGCTTATTCAATGACAACCGCAGCCTGTGCATACGAAGGACTCTGCCGCAATCTTCTGCAGTACGACGTTATGGATTTTACTGCCCCCTGGTGGCCGCCGCTTCTCGTTGAAGAAGCCAAAATCGCCGGCAAACTCTTCTTTACGTCCGGGGACCTTTCAACCAATCTGCTTTATATGATGTATCCTCTGTATTTCAACAAGGATCTCATTTCAAATTACAATCTTGAAAGTCCTTACGACCTCGTAAAGAGCAACGAGTGGACCTTTGAAAAGATGTTCAAAATGTGCGAAGACACCTTCGGAAACGGCGTCACACAGGAAACAGGTTACTACGCTTACGTGCAGAACTCGACGGTTCATTGTGACCCCTGGTTCTATGCAGCCGGTCTGCGTACCGTCGACAGAGACAATGAAGGCGCTCTGGTGCTTTCAGAGCAATGGGGCAGCGAAACCGCTGCAGCAGTTGCCGAAGCAGTTCAGAAATTAATGTCCTCCGATTACAGCGATATAAAGAACTCCGGCAAAGCCTCATTCAAGTCCGGAATGAGTCTGTTTATGTGCGACCGTGCCCGATATGCATCCAGCAGTCTGGCCAGTGTGGATTTCGAATACGGTGTCGTGCCGCTTCCTAAATATTCAAAGGATCAGGAAAACTAGGCCACCTGCCTCGGATTCCCTGCTACCTTCTATGCAATCTCGATCACAAGCACACAGCCTGAGGCTGCTGCCACAACTCTTGAATGCCTGAGCTCTGAGGGCTACAGAACCATCACACCGAATCTTTTCGAGATTACCATGAAGTCAAAATACGTCAGCGACAGTGACGCAGGTCAGATGTTCGATATCGTCAAGGCAACGGTTTCATTCGACGTCGGCAGAATTTATACGTCACAGCTGAACAACCTTTCGTATTCAATCTTCAGAAATTTCGTTGCTTCTTCAACTGTCGGTGCTTCATATACGTCATCATACACGGCAAACGTTAAATCCCTCAAAAAGACACTTGACAAAATGCAGTCAAAATTCGCAGAAATCGAAGGTTAAGTCCCGGATAAACAAATCCCCCGCGCATTTTCAGTGCGCGGGGGATTTGTTTACGATACTGCCTGTTTTAAGGGAAGCACGTGAATCTTTCCGTCGATTCTGACGAATACCTCGGGTTCTTCGAACAGCTTTGAATATTTTTCAATCTGCGCATCCGTAAGACCGCAGAAGCTGTCGTCGGTAAGACCGATTACTATAAAGGGACCGGCAATAATGTCATAAATCTCACCGGATGAGTCGCGCAGAGCACGGTTGAGTTCCATGCAGTTGAGCTTCCCTTCCTCGTTTACGACAAGTCCTACCTGGTCTTCGAAGGGATAGACACATTCGATGTAGCCCTCGACTTCGTGCTGAAGAGATTCAAGAGACGACGAAATTTCCGTAATAACAGGGGCCTTGTAAGGCTCGATTCTCAGAACTTTGATTTTTGATGATTCACTCATAATTGTAAGATTTTCCTTTCATTGCAGGCTGTGGGCTGCCCATGGACCGTATGCGGATAAAACCTTCCTGCATCCGTTCCCATGTCCGGAAAAATCCAACCTTGATTATGATGAAATTATACCACACTCGTTTGATGTTGTCAATATATTTTTAATATTTTTGTAATATTTTGTATATTTTTACCACAATTAAGGAGCTCAAAAAAGAATCCTTTGAAAACATCTGTCAGGGTCTTGCAATTATATAGATTTTTTGATATAATATAATATACTTATTTTACAGTTCGGCTGTGAAATAAGGCCATACCAGCCGGGAAGTCAGCGGTGTCCTGTACCCGAAATCCGCTATAGCGGGGGTTCATTCCCCGAACGAGGGTGGAGTTTCCGCGGTCTGCGACCTGTTTTTTATGTTGAAGAGCGGGTCTTACGCAATCGGGCACTGCGAACCATGTCAGGTGGGGAACCAAGCAGCATTAAGCAGCACGCCCGGTGTGCCGTGAGGTAGCCTGCTCCGAGTAGAATGCGGGGCTAACGCGCGGCGGCAAAATTCAACTTCGGGGTGTATGGTCTTATTTTGCAGCCGGATTATTTTATTTTCGGCTCTGCGGAAAATCCTTTTGATTTTTCACAGAACGGCTTATTCGGATTTTTGAACTCCGGCCACTGTCATCGAAAAAGAAAAGGCAGAAGCTTTTGTCGTCTTAACACCGATGGTTTGGTTTCAAAAAACCGCCGCCAATCCAAAAGAAAGGATATGATTGTAAAATGCATCAGGCTCTGTACCGCAAGTGGCGCCCTCAGACCTTCGACGAGGTTTACGGCCAGAATCACATAACAGACATCCTTCGTTTCGAAGTCGCAAACGGCAAGACAAGCCATGCCTATCTTTTCTGCGGCTCCCGCGGAACCGGAAAGACCACCTGCGCGAAAATTCTTGCGCGCGCGGTCAACTGCGAAAATCCGCAGAACGGCAATCCCTGCTGCAACTGCGCTGCGTGCAGAAGCATCGCAGACGGATCTGCAACGGATATTCTTGAAATGGATGCAGCGTCGAACAACAAGGTTGACGACATCCGCACCATACTCGATGAGGTTATTTTCACGCCGAGCGCTCTGAAATTCAGGGTTTACATCATAGACGAGGTACATATGCTGACAACCTCCGCCTTCAATGCACTCTTAAAGACCCTCGAAGAGCCGCCCGCACACGTAATTTTCATACTTGCAACGACTGAAATGCAGAAGTTGCCCGCGACTATCATTTCACGCTGCCAGCGTTTCGATTTCCACCGCATTCCGGTTCCCGTTCTGTCCGCAAGACTCAAATATATTGCGGAACAGGAAGAAATCGCACTTGAAGATGATGCGGCTCTGATTATTTCCAGACTTGCCCAGGGCGGAATGAGAGACGCCATAAGTCTTTTCGAGCTCTGCGCCGCAGGCGGAAAGCAGGTAAATTCGACCTCCGTTTCCGACACCGTCGGTTTTTCCGGCAGAGGTCCTATGTCTCGGGTCGTGCGTGCCGTTATACGCCGCGACTGCAATTCCCTGTTCAGAATCATTGCAGATACCGATGCCTGTGCCCGCGACATTGCCGTTTTCTGGCAGGAGCTCATAGGCTATTACCGTGACCTGCTCGTTATGAAAACCGCAGGCAGGGACAACGCGATAAAATATCTTGACCTGACGGATTCGGAAGCAGATATGATTTCCGACGACGCAAAGGCCTTCCCCCGCGAAATGCTCAGCTTCCACTGCCGTCTGCTTGACGAAGCCTACGCCGCGATGCAGAGACCCGGGGCAAACCGCCGCACCATCGCAGAACTGACGCTTGTCAGACTTTCCGACGAAAAGCTTTCGTCCACGAACGAAGCACTGCTTGCCAGAATCGAAGCGCTTGAATCGAAAATAGCTTCGGGACGCCTGACCGTCGCTCAGGTACCGGCAAAGCCGGCAGAAGCTGCGACCGCAGCAGCTGCAGCAGCTGCAGCAGAACCCAAATCCGCAGTTTCCGAAGCGCAGAAGACTCAGCCTTCTTCACAGCCGGAAACCGCAGCCGTTACCGCTCCTGCCGCAGTTGTCACCGCTTGTGCCGCAGATTCCGCAGCCGGCGGTCTTAAACGCATACGCAGATGGAGCGAAGTCACCGAAGCTCTGAGAAAAACGAACCCCGGAGTTGCCTCGCTGCTGATGACCTCGGTCGCATATCAAAGCGGAACTCAGGTTGTCATAAAATTCAGAGTCGAGGTTACAAAGAGACTGGCTACGGCCCCCGAAACCTTCGGAAATCTCTGTGCGGTTCTCAGCGAAGTGCTTGAGATGCCGGTCGGTGAAAACGACGTCGTTTTCGAACAGGGCAGCGAAGAGGACCTGAGACCCGAAGACCCGGGCGACGCTCTCTCTTCCGAGCTCAACAAAATGCTGAAATAATATTAAGAAACGGATGGTCCGGACTGAAGATGAGTTCGGACGGTGCAGGAGTCTGACACTGTTGAACTCCTGCCGAATCCGAAGAAAGGATAAACACAATGAAAGCAAGATTACCTCAGGGAATGGGCGGAGGCCCCGGAAATATGGGCGCTATGATGCGTCAGGTTCAGCAGTTCCAGACTGCAAGAGAAGAACTGAGCGCAGACCTTGAATCCCGTGAATATGAAATCAAAGCCGGAGGCGGAGCCGTTACGATTAAAATTGACGGAACCAGCCGCATTCAGGAAATCAATATTTCCCCCGAAATCATCGATCCGGACGATCCCGAAACGCTTCAGGACATCATCGTTGCCGGTGTGAACGAAGCCTTCGGCCGCGTTGAAAGCGTTGCCGCCGAAGAAATGTCGGCCCTCGCAAAGAAGTTCGGTATTCCCGAAGGCGCATTCTGATGGGACAGAGTGACAGCATAAAATCTCTTGACATACTGGCTGACTGGTTCGGACATCTGCCGGGGGTCGGAAAGCGCTCCGCCCTGCGTCTGGCCTTTGCCGTTGTCGATATGAAGGACGAGGATGCCGCCGCATTTGCCGCCGCAATCACAGATGCCAAAAAGAATATTCACTGCTGCCCGAAATGTCAGAATCTTACCGATATGCAGATTTGTCCCGTGTGCTCTGATGAAAGCCGCGACAAAACCACGATCTGCGTGGTTCAGGACACGAAATCTCTTATTGCCATCGAAAAGATCCGCGAATATCACGGATTGTACCATGTGCTTCACGGTCTGATTTCCCCGATGCAGGGTATCACTCCGGACAGCATTAAACTGCGCGAGCTTATTGAACGCGTGGCAAATGACCCGGGTATCACCGAGGTCATAATTGCCACAAACCCCACTGCCGAAGGTGAAGCGACAGCTATGTACATTTCCAGACTCCTCAAGCCCTCGGGAATAAAGGTGACGAGAATTGCCAACGGAATACCCGTAGGCGGAGAGCTCGAATTTGCCGACGAATACACGCTTCAGAGCGCGTTTGAAGGCAGAAGAGAATTCTGAAAAACCAGTACAGAAACGAGAATATTGAAATGAGTGTAATCACAGTCAAGTTCGGCGGTTCCTCACTTGCGGATGCCGAACACTTTAAAATGGTCGCCGGAATCGTAAAGGCAAACCCCGACAGACGTTTCGTCGTGCCTTCGGCCCCCGGAAAACGTTCAAAAGAAGATACGAAGGTCACTGACCTGCTCTACGAATGCTACAGACTATCGAAAGAACACGATATGCCCGGCTTTGAAGCCTGCTACGGAAAAATCTGCGACAGATACACAAGTATCATCAAGGGGCTTTCACTGAGCTTCGACATTTCGGGTGAGCTTGAATACATCAAAAAGGCAATTCTTATGCGTGCCGGCCGCGACTTCGCAGCCAGCCGCGGCGAATATCTCAACAGCTTAATCCTTGCAAAATACATAGGCTACGACTTTGTCGATGCCGAAAACGTCATTTTCTTCAAGGAAAACGGCACGCTTGATATGGATCTGACCGTCAGCGCCCTCGCCTTTGAGCTTAAGAGACACGAAAATGCCGTTATCCCCGGCTTCTACGGCCAGATGCCAAACGGAACCGTCAAGACCTTCTCAAGAGGAGGCTCAGACATCACGGGCTCCATCGTTGCCCTGGCTTCCAAGTCCGATATTTACGAAAACTGGACCGACGTTTCGGGCGTTATGATGGCTGACCCGAGAATCGTCGACAATCCCCTTGTTATCGACAGAATCACTTACCGTGAACTGCGCGAGCTTTCGTATATGGGAGCATCCGTCCTTCACGAGGATGCGACCTTCCCCGTACGCAATGCCGGCATACCGATTAACGTCCGCAACACGAACAAGCCCGAGGATCCCGGAACGATGATAGTGAGCTCCGCCAAGGCCTATGACCGCAAGCACGTTATTACGGGTATCGCGGGAAAGAAGGGCTTTTCGGTAATCACAGTCGAATCCGTTATGATGAACTCAGAGGTCGGTTTCGGCCGCAGGGTTCTTGAGGTTTTTGAGGAATTCGGAATTTCCTTCGAACATCTTCCCTCAGGCATCGACACCATGAGCGTCATCGTCGCAACGAGTGAAATCGAGGGACGCGAAGACAGAATCATCCGTTCTCTCAAGCACAGCGTTCGCCCCGACAGAGTCTCGATTGAAAACGGTCTTGCCCTTATCGCAGTCGTCGGACGCGGTATGGTTAAAGCCAAGGGTACCGCCGCAAGAATATTCAAGGCCGTATCCGATGCAAACGTCAATATCCGTATGATCGACCAGGGCTCCTGCGAGCTCAATATCATACTCGGGGTCGATGAAAACGATTTCGAATCCGCCCAGAAGGCGATTTACGGAGAGTTTGTAAAATAAGAAAACATCGTGCCTGAAGCGCTGAAACCTGTTGGAAACTGCCGTAAAATTTACATACTGATGAATGGTGAGCAAAAAATCGGCGGAAAAAGCGGCGGCAGGGCTCCTTCAGGCCGTTTTCAGATATCTGCTTCTGCGCAGTCAAAAACATAAAGGACCGCGCAAACGGTCCTTTATGTTTTTATGAAATTCAGAGGGTTTTGAACTCCTTTTTCAAACCATCTGTTCGCCCATTTTCTTTCCGCCGAGAAGGTGGAAATGAATGTGCTTAACCGTCTGGCCTCCGTCTTCGCCGCAGTTGTTGATAATGCGGTAGCCGTTTGACAGGCCTTCTTCGGCGGCAATCTTCGGGACTGCTTCAAACACGGCCTTTACGGAGCCCGAATTGCAGGACTTGATGTCGTCGGCGCAGGCAATGTGCTTTCTCGGCACGATAAGAACGTGAACGGGAGCCTGGGGATTGATGTCTCTGAAGGCGAAAACCTTTTCATCCTCATAAACCTTGGAGCACGGAATCTCACCGGCAATTATTTTACAGAACAGACAATCTGCCATTTTTACTACCTCAACCTTTCTTTTTCCGAATTTTTGCATCTTTCGTCATCCGGAATCTCAAAACAGTGATATAATTATATCATCTGAACCACAAATTATCAATATGTCCGATATCAAATATTTCGATATACACACACATATTTTCCCGGATAAAATTGCGGAGCACGCAACCCGCAATCTCGGCGCCTTCTACGACTTCGTCTGCGAAGGAACCGGAACGTCTGGGGATTTATACGAGAGCAGCGTCCGCAACGGCGTCCGCGGAGCTCTGCTTCTCTGCACTGCCACGAATGCCCGCCAGATGGCCTCCGTCAACGCCTATGCGGTCGGGGAGGCCGAAAGGCTGAAGGCGCTCGGCTTCGACGCAAGAGTGTTTGCCTGCTACCATCAGGACTGCGCGGACCCCGCAGCCGCCGTGCACGAGGCCGAAGAATACGGCATACGCGGTTTCAAGATTCATCCTGACATTCAGGCAGCGGCAATCGACGATCCGCGTTTCTTTGAGCTGTACAGGCTCTGCGAAGGCAAAATGACCGTATATTTCCATATGGGGGATTACAGGCCTCAGTACCCGTATTCACAGATTGAGCGCCTTCTGCGCGTACGTGAAAAGTTCCCCGGCCTGCGCATCGGCGCCGCCCATCTCGGCAGCTATACGGTATGGGAGGATTCTCACCTTCTTTCCGGTATCGACAACATCTGGTTTGACACTTCGAGCAGTCTCTGGGCGCTTGAGCCCGGCCGTGCATCCGAAATCATTCATATGCTCGGAACCGACAGATGTATGTTCGGCACGGATTATCCCGTAAAGCGTGCCGACAGCGAAATGAAGCTTTTTGCCGCCCTCGACCTGAGCGATAAGGAAAGAGAAAACGTCGCGTATGGGAATGCGATGAAATTTCTGGAATACTGAGCAGCGGTTTATTTTTGTCAATTGACGGTAAAAAAGTCGATAATGCGATGAAATTTCTCGAATACTGAGCGGCGCTTGATGTTTGTCAGTTGACGGTAAAAAAGTCAATAATGCAATGAAATTCCTTAAATACTGAGCGGCGGTTGATTTTTGTCAATTGACGGTTAAAAAAGTCGATTCTGCCGAAATTGAAAAATACGCCGCAACACAAATTTGAAATTATTATTTTTTTTAATCCAACGGAGGTATTTACTATGGATTTAATCAAAAAAATCTGGCCCGTATCATTCCAGGTCAGAAAAGGAAACGTCGGTTCACTCGTATGGAGAGTCATTCTGTCAGTAGTCCTTGCTGCAGTGCTCAGCATTGTCTTCGGTCTGCTTGACAACCTTCCCCTTATCGGATGGATTTTCTCTCTTCTCTACAGTCTCGTTGACATTTATCTGACTGCCGGTATCGTTTTCTGCTTCCTGGTATTCTTCCAGGTAGGCCCCTTCAAGAACTGATTCGGCTTGTAAAAACCGCAGGAGCATCACAATTGATGCTTCTGCGGTTTTTTAGCCAGGGGACGTAAGTGGTGGCTAAAAATTTAGCCACCACTTACGTCCCCTGGCTAAATAATTCTCAGTCTATCCCCGCGAACACGCTCATGGCGTGTTTGACGTTCTCGCAGATGGCGTTCTCGGCATCTGCAAGAGCTTCGTGGAAGAGCTTGTATTCTTTGTTTGAAATGGCTTTGCCGCCGGCATTGGCCATATAGGTGTAGTAGTTGATCTTGCGGACCCCGCAGGCTATGACCTTCTTGTAGTCCGGATCGCTGACACCGCTGCCGCCGTGCATAACGATGGGCAGGCCGATAAGTCTCTTGATTTCCTTTACACGGTCGAAATCGAGCTTAGGTTCTGCCTTGTAGAAGCCGTGAACGGTTCCGAAAGCGCAGGCAAGGGCATCGATGCCGGTTTCGTTTACGAATTTTACGGCGTCCGCGGGCTTAGTGTATATGTCGGAATTTCCTATGTCGCTTCCGTCGCGGGCTCCCATTGAACCGATTTCGGCTTCAACCGAGGCCCCGTATTTCTTTGCCATGGCGACGACCCGCTTCGTATTTTCGGTGTTGGACTCCTCACCCAAAACCGAGCCGTCATACATTACCGACGTAAAGCCCAGCTCAAGTCCGCGTCCGATATAATCGATGTCGGTTCCGTGGTCAAGGTGCAGCGACACGGGGACGCTTGCTCTCTCGGCAAACCACTTCATAACCGGAGTAATCTGCTCCATTTTGCACAGCCCCATCTCTTCGTGAACCTGTGCGTGCATAATTATAACCGGCAGCTTCAGTTCTTCCGCTGCGCGTATTACACCGAGCAGCGTCGGCATATTCGGGGTGTTGAAGGCTCCTATAGCAATTTTCTTTTCTTCGGCAATCGCCAGTATTTCCTTTAAAGTTACAAGCATTTTTTAAACCTCTGATTTTTAATAATTAACTCAAATATTGTACCACAACAGTCTTTTTATTTCAAGGAAAAAGATGACATTTGAGCCTCATCCGGCAATTTTCGCTGACGCGAAAATTGCCGGATGAGGCTCCACTGTTATCCAAGCAAAAAGAAAACGCGGAGGAACAATGTTCCCCCGCGCAGTCTCTGAAAAGGCAAATTATTTATACTTGCGCTTTCTTGCAGCTTCGGATTTCTTTTTCTTCTTCACGCTGGGCTTTTCGTAGCATTCCCTTTTGCGAAGTTCGGCAAGAGTCCCGGAGCGGGCAACGAGTCTTTTAAAGCGACGAAGAGCGCTATCAAGTGATTCGCCTTCTCTGACTTTAACTTCTGCCATTCCTTTATCCCCCCCTCCGCAGTTTAAAAACTATTATGCCGTATGTTTTAGCATAACGGGGTTATTATATACCAATTTCAATGTTTTGTCAAGTGATTTTTATGAAATAATCACAATACCCGATATTATTTCATAGTGTGACGCTTGTATGTCCTTGAGACAGTGGTAGGCTTCATTTGTCCCGAAGATCAGACAAGCAACACTTCTCACTGTCTCACAAATGAGTCAAACAGTTTTTAAAAATTCCGGCACGCACGAAAGCATAACTCTGTAGCCTTCGTCGTTCGGGTGGCCGTTATCAAAATAAAGGCCCTCGCGGAAATGGCCCTGACCGTCGTCAAGGGCGGACAGCCAGTGGAAGACCGGGACGCCCCAGCCGTCGCTTAGGTCTTCTTCTTTGAGAAGTGCGGCATACTGAAAGTCGTTGTAGCGGTTGCTCGGGTAAACTCCGCCGGCGCAGACGCGGATTCCGGCCTTTTGCAGAGCTTTTATTATACTTCTCATATTCGAATCGAAAACGGCACGCACGCATTCAGCTTCTGCGGCGTTTTCGGTTTTGTGCAGGCCTTCGTTGGCAAGGCCGAGGCCGACGATGCAGAGTTCAGGCTCTTTTTCGATGACGTCGCGGTTCAGACGCAGAAGGATGTCGGAAGTATTCTGTCCTCCGATTGAACAGTGCTCAACAGTCCAGCCGTCTTTTTCCATCTTCTCACCGAGCATTTTTGCCCAGCCGCCTGTTGTTTCAGAGCCGGTTCCACGGCATACGCTTGAACCGATAAACACGCAGTATTTTTCTTTCATCTGCACAGCCCCTTTGATTTTTAAATAATAATAACACAGTGAACTGTACTTGTCAAGGAACTTCTTTGGCATGTTTTTTTCATGAACTTTGAAACAAACATGAATTTTACGAAAAACAACATTAATTAAGAGTTTTTTCGTAAGCATTCGGTTTACAAAAAGTGCAAATTACGAAAAACGCTCAANNCTCAAAACAAACGATTTTTTCGTAATCATTTTTCTGATTATTGAATATCTTTACGAAAAATCCACTGATTTACCGGTTTTTTTCGTAAGCATTTTTCTTGTTATTGAATTTCTTTACGAAAAATCCACTGATTTACTGGTTTTTTCGTAATCATTCGGTTTGCGAAGAGTTCAGATTACGAAAAACGCTCAAAACATACGATTTTTTCGTAATCATTTTTCTGATTATTGAATATCTTTACGAAAAACAACAATTATTACTGGTTTTTTCGTAATCATTCGGTTTGCGAAGAGTATAGATTACGAAAATTGCTGATTATTAAGCGAGTTTTCGTAATTTCTGATGCGCTTTTATGAAAAAAGCCGGAAATCCTGCCGCGGGCGGCAGGATTTCCGGTGGAATAGTATAATTCCCAACAGCAATTCCGAAGTGCATTATTCAAAACAGAAATTCCGAAGTGTATAATTCAAAACAAAAATTCCGAAGTGCATTATTCAAAACAGAAATTCCGAAGTGTATAATTCAAAACAAAAATTCCGAAGTTAATAATTCAAAACAGAAATCCCGAAGTGTATTATTCAAAACATCAATTCTGAAGTGTATAATTCAAAACATCAATCCCGAAGTAAGTATTATTTTACCACGATATTGACAATCTTGTTGGGGACGACGATTTCCTTGACAACGGTCTTGCCGGCGATGGCAGCGGCGACCTTGTCGTCGGCCTTCGCGGCAGCGAGGGCGACATCCTTGTCGCAGTCCTTCGCAAGCATTACGGTGCCCTTGAGCTTTCCGTTGACCTGAACGGCAACCTCGACGGTTGCGTCAATCGTCTTGGCTTCATCGTAAGTCGGCCAGGGGCTTACGGCAAGCAGAGTCTTGTTGCCGAGGCGCTCGTTGATGTCTTCGCAGATGTGCGGGGCTACGGGGTAAAGGAGTCTTACAAACGTGTAAAGCTCGTCTCTTGTGAGGCGGTTGAGAGCTGAAATCTCGTTGATAAGTCCCATCATTGCGGCAATGGCAGTGTTGAACTTCATTGCTTCAAAGTCTTCCGAGACCTTCTTGACGGTCTTGTGGAAGCTGCTTTCGAGTTCAGGAGTTGCGCCTTCGCCCTGAGCTACGGCAAAGAGGTCGTCAACTCTTTCGAGGAATCTCTTGCAGCCGCGGACGGAGCTCTCGGACCATGGGGCAGCGGCTCCGTAATCGCCCATAAAGAGGATATAGGTACGAAGCACATCGGCTCCGTATTCGTCGATGACGTCGTTGGGGTCAACTACGTTGCCCTTTGACTTTGACATCTTCTCACCGTCGGGACCCAGTATCAGACCCTGAGCAGTACGCTTTGCGTAGGGCTCGTCTGTGGGAACGACGCCGATATCGTAGAGGAATTTATGCCAGAATCTGGAATAAATCATATGTCTGGTTACGTGCTCCATACCGCCGTTGTACCAGTCAACGGGCAGCCAGTACCTGAGCTTTTCGGGATCGGCAACGCACTTATCGTTGTGCGGGTCGATGTAGCGGAGGAAATACCAGGAAGAACCGGCCCACTGAGGCATGGTGTCCGTTTCACGCTTTGCGTCACCCTTGCACTTCGGGCACTTGCAGTTGACATATGAGTCGATGCGGGCAAGAGGAGATTCTCCGCCCTGGCCGGGAGCGAACTCGGTCATGGGAGGAAGCTTCAGCGGGAGCTCCTCTTCGGGAACGGTCACCATTCCGCACTTCGGGCAGTGAACGATCGGAATGGGCTCGCCCCAGTAACGCTGACGGTTGAATGCCCAGTCCTTCATCTTGAACTGAACGGCACCCTCGCCGACGCCGAGCTTTTTGAGCTCCTCTATCGCACGTGCAATCGTGTCTTTCTTATTATTGAGACCGTTGAGGAAGCCGGAGTTCACCATTTCACCTTCACCGGTGTAGGCTTCTTCTTCGATGTTTCCGCCCTTGATGACCTCAATGATGTCAATGCCGAACTTCTTTGCGAAGGCATAGTCACGCTCGTCGTGAGCGGGAACGGCCATAATGGCTCCTGTTCCGTAGCCCATCATTACGTAGTCGGCGATAAAAATCGGGATTTTCTTGCCGGAAAGCGGGTTGACGGCTTCAAAGCCTTCGAGCTTTACGCCGGTCTTTTCCTTGACAAGCTGAGTACGTTCGAATTCGGTCTTCTTAGCACACTCGGCTCTGTAGGCTTCAACCGCAGCCATATTCTTTATCATTGATGCGTACTTGTCGATAAGCGGATGCTCGGGGGCCATAACCATAAAGGTTACGCCGAACATGGTGTCGGGTCTCGTCGTGTAAATCTTGAGCTTCTCGTCGATGCCGTCAATGGCAAAGTTTGCAAAGGCACCGGTGGACTTGCCTATCCAGTTTACCTGCTGCTGCTTTACGTTGGGAAGGTAGTCTACGGTTTCGAGACCCTGAAGCAGTCTGTCGGCGTATTCGGTGATGCGAAGATACCATACGTCCTTTGACTTCTGGATGATGTCGCTGTGGCAGATATCGCACTTGCCGCCCTGTGAGTCTTCATTTGAAAGAACGACCTTGCAGGAAGGACAGTAATTGACGAGAGCGGTGTTGCGGAATGCAAGACCCGCATTGAACATCTTGATGAAAATCCACTGTGTCCACTTGTAGTAATCCTCTTCGGTGGTGTCGATTACTCTTGACCAGTCGAAGCCGAAGCCGACGCGCTTGAGCTGGGAGGTGAACTTTTCGATGTTCTTGTCGGTTACCTGACGGGGATGAGTTCCCGTCTTGATGGCATAGTTTTCCGTGGGAAGACCGAAGGCGTCAAAGCCCATCGGGAACATAACGTTGTAGCCTTCCATACGTCTCTTGCGTGAGATGACCTCAAGTCCGGAATAAGCCTTGATATGACCGACGTGCATACCGGCTCCGGAGGGATAGGGGAATTCAACGAGGCCGTAGAACTTTTTGTCCGAGGCTCCCTTTTCACCGGGATCGGCGGCACGGAAGGTGCCCGCCTTTTCCCAGCGGTCCTGCCATTTCTTTTCTACTTCAAGAAAATTGTATTTCATGATTATTTATCTTCCTTTTCAGTTTCTTCCGGTTCAACTTCGATTTTCCCGGCATCGGGGTAAAGTCTGTCGAGATTGTAGAACTGTCTTGCTTCGGGAGTGAAAATGTGAACCATAACGCAGCCGAAGTCAATGACAATCCATGAGTCGCCGTCGCCCTTTCCCTCTCTGGAGAGAGGCTTCTGGCCGGCAAGGCCCAGTCTGTACTCAACCTCATCGGCAAGAGCGCGCAGGTGAGTTGAGGATTTTGCGTTGCATAAAATAAAGTAATCGGTCAGATTGATCTGTCCGCCCACTGACAGGAGCTTCAGCGCATCGGCGTTTCTTCTGTCAAGAACGCGGTAAATTCCCTTTGCCAGCGACAAGGGCTCGGCATTTCCGTCTTCCCCGGTTTCAAGTACGGGGCAGTATTCTTTTTCTTCTTCCATCTTTATCCTTTCAAACGTCACTGGCCTGCTTCGGTTTTTACAGTTATCAGTGAATACGTATAAATTCTTTCAAAATCGTCGTTTCCGTCCAGAACGAATGAACGGTCACGGTCAAAAAGCGAATCCTCAACGTCGGTCGTGTAAACGTTGAGATATTCGTTTACGGTCTCAAGCACTGCTTCGCGTCCGATAACGTAGTACGACTGACCCTCATAGTCCAGTGCCTTTCCCGGCAGCGTCATCATCGAAAGTCCCGCCGCCCCGGTGTTAGCTGAAAGCACGCGTCTTGCAAAATAAACGCATTCGTCAAGGTCAAGAGAGGTGTTTATCAGCGGCAGCACCTCGGATATAATCGCTGACACGGCTGACAGGTCAAGCTTTTCCCTGAGCTGCGACAAGAGCGTCTTCATAAACTTTTTCTGAGCGTCGAGCCTGTCAAGGTCCCCGCCGGAGTAGCCCGAGCGGAAGCGCACGAAGTGTTCGGCACGTTCCCCGTCAAGCGTCTGCAGGCCCTTCTTGAGATGAATGTGAAGGTCCTGGTAGGGGTCGTCGTAGTCCATATCCATCGGCACGTCGAATTCCACGCCACCGATTGCATCAATTGCTTTTGCAAAGGCGGAGGTCGACAGCGTTACCGTGTAGTCAATCTTTACGCACAGTATCTTTTCAAGCTCGCGTGCAGCCTTCTCTGCCCCGAGGGAGCTGACGAAGGCGTTGAGCTTCATTGCCTTCTGTCCCGACTCAATATAGGTATCCCGCGGCAATTGAACCGCGTTGATTTGGCCGGAGCCCGACAGATGAAGCAATATCATCGTATCGTACAGTCCCGTCGCCGAATCGCTTCCGCATACGAGAAAGTTGTACGACTTTTCTTCGTTTCCGGGCCTCGTATACGAAAGTCCGGTTTCCTCGGTTCCCGAGGAGTCCACGATGAAGGGCACGTCTGTGCCGACTTCGGGAGCTTTCGTCACTCTCGAAGCAATGAAGAACACGGCAGCCGTCAGTGTCAGCAAAAAGAGTACGT
>DCGL01000106.1:26059-35234 GCA_002314565.1 Clostridiales bacterium UBA1779 | reverse complement strand
CTCGCGCCCGCCGCAATCAGCTTTTCCCGCTGTGAGAGACGGTATCTCAAGTGTTTTCCTCTTTCAGTCTGAGTCTTTCAAGACACAGAAAATTTCTCGCATCGTTGGTTGCGGGATGAACGGGTTTTCCTTCTTCAATCAGGTCACGAAGCGTGACGTTGAAGGATTCAATCAGCACGTCAGTCAGATGCAGCAGCTTTTCTTTTTCCGTCATAGAGTCGAAATCAACGTCCCAGAACATTTTCCTGAGCATTATGCAGCCGCCGAACTTGCGGCTTTCGTCAATGTAGTCGGAAAGATAAATTATCTTTTCCGCCATTGACATATCCGCCTTGCCCGTCGTATGCCAGCGCACCGCCGAAATAATCCGCTTGTCCGCAAAAAGCGGGAATTTTTCGGGAATCAGAGCAGCCGCGGTCATGGCGTGCAGCGTCTTCGGCGCCGCAAGCTCAAGTTCGGTCGGCTTCATCCCGAATTTTTCAAATACGGAAATATGTTCGTCCGCGGTGAATTCCTTAGTTACGTCGTGAAGCAGGGCCGCAGCCCTCAAAATCAGTTCGCTGTCGCGTCCGGGCATATAAACCGCGCCGATTCTTGCCGCCATCTTCTCGACTTCAAGAATGTGCGTGCGTCTTTTTTCCGACAGTGTCCCGAGAGAAGACCGGATTATGTCCAGATCCTTCTCAGTGAATTTCAGTTCCGCCATTTCAGAGAATGATTTTCTTGTGATTTTCGGATTCTCTGTAAAGTACCAGCTTGCGGCCTATGGTGCAGACGACCGTTGCGTCTGTGGCCTCTGCCAGTGCCTCTGCAGTTGAGCGGACGTCTTCCGCGCAGGTTTCGAGGACGGAAAGCTTAATCAGTTCTCTTGCTTCCAGTGCGTCGGAAACGGTCTTTATGAGATTTTCCGAAATGCCGTCCTTGCCGACCTGCATAATGGCGGGCAGCTCGCTTGCCAGACTGCGCAGGAAAGCGCGCTGTTTGGATGTCAGTTCAATCATTTAAGTAATTTCTCCACAATTCTTCTTTTTTCACGGCGATTCTCTCTTCAAGCGCCGCTCCGAGTCCTGCCACGGCGCGTCCGCGGTGACTCATGGTGTTTTTGAGCTCCATCGGAATCTCGGCAAAGGTCTTGCCGAGCTCGTCTATCCAGAAGAGCGGGTCGTAGCCGAAGCCGCCTTCCCCACGGTAATCGCAGAGAATTTCTCCGACGCAGGCGCCTGTGACGCATATCGGCTCGCCTTCGAGCTTTGCACCCTTCGGGAAAACGCAGGCCATGCAGCAGACGTATGCTGCCTCGCGGTCGCCGACACCCTTAAGCTCACGAAGCAGCTTTTCGTTGTTGTCGTGATCGTCCCCGCCGGAATATCTTGCAGAATAAACCCCGGGTGCGTTGTTCAGTGCCTTTACGCAGAGACCGGAATCGTCGGCAACGGTTATGAGTCCCGAAAATTCCGCCCCGGCACGCGCCTTAATCAGGGCGTTTTCCTGAAAAGTGGTACCGTTTTCTTCGATTTCGCCGATAAATCCGACGTCGTCGAGAGATAGGAGTTCGAGCTCCGCGCTTTTCACATACTGCCGAAGCAGGGTGTGGAGCTCGCGTATTTTGCCTTTATTGCGTGATGCAATCAGTATTTTCATCACTGTTCCTCAATTTCTTCCTTGAAGAGGGCTTCAGTGAATTCCTTCGGATCGAAGGCCTGCATATCGTCGATTTTCTCACCGACACCTATGAACTTTACGGGAAGTCCGAGCTCGCCCTTGATTGAGAGGATGATGCCGCCCTTGGCAGTTCCGTCCATCTTGTTGAGTATAAGGCCGGTGAGCTTCGACACCTGTCCGAACTCCTTCGCCTGAGACACGGCGTTCTGACCTGTAGTTGCGTCAAGCACGAGCAGGTTTTCGCGGTCGCAGCCGGGCAGCTCGCGGTCGATGACTCTGTTTATCTTTGCAAGCTCGTTCATAAGGTTTTTCTTGTTCTGAAGACGTCCCGCAGTGTCAACGAGCAATACGTCGGCGCCGTGTGCCTTTGCATATGCGCAGGCGTCGAAAACGACGGCTGCGGGGTCCGAGCCCTCAGTCTGCTTGACAAGCTCCACCCCGGCTCTTTCGCACCATACGGCCAGCTGGTCAATGGCGGCGGCACGGAAGGTATCCGCTGCGCAGACTATGACCTTTTTGCCCTGCTCCTTGAGCGCGTGGGAAATTTTACCGACGGAGGTCGTCTTTCCCGCACCGTTCACACCCGTAACGAGTATGACGGAGGGCTTCGTTGAAAGACTCAGGGGAGCGCTTTCGCCTATCATGCCCGAAACGATTTCGCGCAGGGCTTCCATTACGTCGTTCTTGTCCTTTAGTCTGTCGTCCTTTATCTTTTCCCTGAGTCCGTTTACTATTGCCTCTGAGGTTTCGACACCGCAGTCGGCACAGATCAGGGTTTCTTCAAGTTCATCGAGGAAATCCTCGTCAACGCGGACAAAATTGCGCATCACCTGGTTGATGCCGCCGAAAATTGCTTCGCGCGTGCGGGTAAGTCCGCTCTTCAGTTTATCAAGAAAGCTCATTCCACAGCTCTCCTTTCTTTTCGGCTATTTCGTTTACGTTGACCTCAAGCACGCGGGAAATACCGGATTCCGGCATCGTGACTCCGTAAAGTCTGTCGGCGGCGTTCATCGTTCCGCGGCGGTGAGTGATCAGAATGAACTGGGTATCGTCCGAATAACGTCTGATGTACTGGGCAAATCTTTCGACGTTGACTTCGTCAAGTGCGGCCTCGATTTCGTCGAGGATGCAGAAGGGCGTCGGATTAACCTGCAGTATTGAGAACAGGAGCGCAATGGCAGTGAACGACTGCTCTCCGCCGGACAGCTGAAGAATTGACTTTACTATCTTTCCGGGAGGTGCCGCCTTGATTTCAATGCCCGACTCAAGCACGTTTTCGGGGTCGGTCAGTATCAGTTCTGCGCTTCCTCCTCCGAAGAGCTCGGTAAAGGTCTTCTTGAAGTTCTCGTTGATTGCATCGAAGGCGGTGACGAAGGCCTGCTTCATCTGTTCTTCGAGCGTCCTTATTGCCTTTTCGATTTCTTCCTTGGATTTTTCGAGGTCGGCAAGCTGTTCCTGCTTCGAATCGTACTCAACCTTGAGTTTTTCGTATTCTTCAATAGATGCGGGGTCGCAGCTTCCGATATTTCTTATCTTGTTTCTGTATTCTGTCTGCGTCTCAAGAACCGAGGGTCTTTCCTCCGGCGTGAGAGCCGGGTAATTGCAGGCAAGAGCTTCGTCTCTCGTCATCTCGTGCTCTTCCCAGAACTTTGATGACATGGCGTCAAGCTGTGAGCGCAGCCCTGCAAGCTGAGTTTCGCTTCCGAGCTTTTCCTGCATCAGCTGATTGAGTCTGCTCTGACGGTCTGAAAGCGTCCGGCGCAGATTCACGAGCTTCTGCTCGTATTCAAGTGCCTGATTTTCGGACTTCGTGCGGCTTTCGTTGAATTTTTCAAGCTCAACGTTGCCGCCGGACAGAGCCTTGATGCTCTCTTCAAGTCCTGCCTTCAGATCCCCGATATCTTCTTTCAGGATGCTGACTCTTGCATCCTTTTCCGCGGCTGTCTGCAGCAGCTGTGCGCTCTTTTCGAGTGCCATATCCGAGAGTGCGCGGCAGTTTTCGATGTCTCTCTCAAAGCCGCTTATCTTTATGGCGTCGCCGTTTGCAGAGTTGATTTTTGAATCCCTGTCATTAAGCGCATCGCCGCGGTTTGCATCGGCGTCGATTCTGTACGCTTCGAGTTCCGAAACCTTTTCGGAAAGCTCCTTGCGGCGGATTTCAAGAGCTTCGATTTCGGCTGCTCTCTTCTCTTTCTCGTCCTCGGATTCCTCGAGGTCGGAGCGGAATTTTTCAAGCAGCTGTCTGTCCTGTTCGAGGGTTTCCTTCTGCTTTTCGAGCTTTGCCTTTTCGACGGCGCTGTACTTTTCGCAGAACTGCTTTTCTCCGTCGTCGGTTTCTATTTCGCGTCCGAGCTTTTCAAGCTCTTGCTGTGCTTTCTTTATCTCTTCTTCAAGCTTTTCGGATTTGCGTCCCGAAGCAACGAGCTCCTCTTCCATGCGCTTGATTTCGTCGGCGCGTGTGAGAATGCCGCTTCCGGTTCTGACGGAGCCTCCGGTGAAAGAACCGTTGCTGTTGATCTGCTGTCCGTCAAGGGTTACGATACGGATGTTGTATGCGCAGGCCTTTGCCATCACCGTTGCGTTTTCGAGATTGTCAAAAACGACGGTGCGTCCGAGCATGGACGAGATGACGGGGGCAAATTCCGGCTTGCATACGGCAAGCTCCGAGGCAACGGCAACGTAGCCGCTGAAATTCTGTGCGTCCTTTATTTCCTTCGTCGGGGAAACGGGCTTTACCGAGGTCAGCGGGAAGAAGGTTGCGCGGCCGGCGTTGTCCCTGCGCAGGCAGTTGATTGCCGCTCTTGCGGTTTCTTCATTCTGAACGACTATGTTCTGAATGGCGGCGCCGAGAGCGATTTCGACTGCGGTGACGTATTTTGATTCGACGTGAATCAGGGATGATACGGGACCGTATATCTTTCCGGGGGACTGAAGTCTTCCGGCTGAGATTTCGTTCATTACGTGCTTTACGCTGTTGTTGTAGCCTTCGAAGTGCTCTTCCATACGGCGCAGAGCTTCAATCTGTCCGCGAAGGGTATCGGCTCTGACGGTAAGGGCGGAAAGCTCGCGGCTTCTGTTCTGCTGGTCTGCAAGCATCTGAGCTTCGCGTGAACGGCGGGACTCAAGAGTTGCCTTCAGTACGAGTATCTTCTTTTCGAATTTCTCGATTGATTCTTCGCATCTGCGGTACTCATCTTCGTGCTCGCGCGCCGTCTTTTCTCTTTCGTCGAGTTCGGCACGCGCCGCCTCGTCACGGCCGCCGTTTTCGCTGTCCGAACGTCCGAGCAGTTCAAGTCTCGCCTCGGCGTCGGATATTTCGGCACGGCAGGCTGAAATCTCGTCGAAGGCCGCTGCAATTGCATCCTCGAGGCTTTCTGCCTTTGCCCCTGCCTTTTCGGCGGCTGCACGCAGGTCTGCCTCTTCTTTTTTCAGTCTTTCGACCTCGGCACAAAGTCTGTCCGCTTCGGCAAGCTTTGCCGCCGAATTCTGCTTTTCACCGTCTGCCTGAGCCCTGAAGGACTTTGCATCGGCTTCCGCGTTCTTTATTGAATTTTCGAAGTTTTCGATTTTGGTTCTTGCGACCTTGATTTCGGAATCGAGAGCGTAGTTGCGGCCGGTCATCTCTTTGATGCGGTCCATAAGCTCGGACGCGTTGCGGCGGCTCTCGGAGCTCAGCTCTTCAAGTCTCGTCTGCTGATGCTCAAGGGTCTGCGTCTCTTCCTGAATATCCGCAAGCTCGCGGTCGGTTTTTCCGCCGCTTGACTCGGATGCGGCAATATCCCTGCGCAGCTTTTCAGTGTCATAAAGCCACAGACGTACGTCTGCCTGCTTCTTGATTTCCGAATACTCGACGAAGCGGCGGGCTCTGATACTCTCTCTCTGAAGGGAGGCCAGGTGTCCGCTCATAACCGTCAGGGAATCCTTGACGCGGTCCATATTGAGAGTTGTTGCTTCAAGCTTTCTCTCGGATTCGTTCTTTCTGTGGCGGTATTTTGCGATTCCCGCGGCATCCTCGAAGATTTCCCGGCGGTCGTCGCTGTTCTTTGAAACGAGCTCGGCAATCTTGCCCTGACCGATGATTGAATAACCGTCACGACCGATACCGGTGTTCAAGAACATTTCGTAAATGTCGCGCAGGCGGCATTCACTGCGGTTGATAAAATATTCGCTGTCTCCGTTGCGGTGATAGCGTCTCGTTACGCTGATTTCGTCATAGGGGACGTCAAGTCTGCCCTCCCCGCGGTTATCAAAGCTGACGGTTACCTCGGCATAGGTCATCGGCTTTCGGCTGTCGGAGCCGCCGAAGATGATATCCTCCATCTTGCTGCCTCGAAGGGCCTTTGAGGAGATTTCTCCGAGAACCCAGCGCATTGCGTCGGAAAGGTTTGACTTTCCGCTTCCGTTGGGTCCGACGATGACTGTTGAGCCCTGCTCGAAAGTCAGTTTTGTTCTGTTCGGGAAGGATTTGAATCCCTGCAGCTCAATGCTCTTTAAGTACAAATTTACCTCCGCGCCGGACAGCGTTTCACTTCTTCTTTTCTGTGGAAGGAGCACGAAAACCTTCGTATCCGGCGGTATATTTTAATCTATCAATCTAAAAAAGATAATATATAATTATATCCTATAATTGAATTATTTTCAAGAACTTTTATTGCAGCCGGAGCGTATTTTTCACGCAGGCGCAATATATTGTATTTTTTCTGTCCGACTGCCTTCGAAACGGATCCCGCGGGCACCTCAATCAGCAGTTTTCTGCCTCTGACGTCCATACGGTCAAGTCCTTCAGAGAGGCGTCTGTAAAACAACTCTGACATTGCCATCTCGCCGATTGCCGGGTGTGAAGCTCCGCCCATAACCTCTTCTTCGGAGGCAAGATTTTCGCTTGAGCAGAGACCGACCCTTATCGCGGGAACGCCGCGGCGGTCGAAGATATCAAGCAAATCCGCGCTTCTGTCTACGGCGTTTTTCGTGTCAAGAGGAGTATAAAAGCCGGCCTCTGTCATGGCGGCAAGCGCCGTTTTCCGGAACACCACGGTCGGGTAGATGCGGCAGCCGTCGGCACCGCAGTCACAGATTGCCAGCGCCGTTGCGCGTTCGCTGTCTGACGTTGCCCCGGGAAGACCGACCATCATCTGACCGATGAGCGCAAAGCCCGCGTCCTTTACAGCCTTCATGGCGGCAAAAGAGCTTTCCGCCGTATGTCCGCGCCGGCAGACGGAAAGCACTTCCGGGTCAACGCTCTGAATTCCGAGCTCAACGGTAGCGACGTGATGATTTTTCAGTATTTCCAGAATTTCCGGGTCTATGTAATCGGGTCTTGTCGAGCATCTGACCGACATAACCTTCCCCTCTTCAACGAAGCGGTCGGATATGGCGAGAAGTCGCAGCATAAGAGCGCGGTCTATTCCCGTGAAGGAGCCTCCGAAAAAGGCGATTTCCGCCTCGTCGCCGGGCGACAGGGTTGAAACCGCCTTTTTAATCTGCTCTTCCACATCCGCTTCCGAAAAGCTCATCTGTCCCGAAATGGTTCTCTGATTGCAGAAAACGCAGTCGTTCGGACACCCGAGATGAGGTATGAAAACCGGTATGTTTTTGTGCTTCATTCTTTTTCTCTCAGTGAAAATCAGTCTTTTATGACACCGCAGCGCACCAGAGCCTGACGTGCGGCCTCCTGCTCTGCAGCCTTCTTTGAGCTGCCGACACCGCGTCCGAAGACGTTGGAATCTATTCTTGCCTCGACGGTGAAGGTCTTTGCGTGGTCGGGTCCCTCTTCGCTTATCTCGACGTATTCGAGCTTTTCGCCCTTGGAATCGCTCTGTATCGTCTGCTGAAGCAGGGTCTTGTAATCACAGCCCGACCAGACGGGCAGCATCTCTTCAAGTCTCTTTTCAACAAGCGGCAATACGTAGGCTGAAATAATCTTCTTCGCCGCGGAATCGGCTCCCGCGTCAAGATAAACGGCTGCAATTACGGCCTCAAAGGCGTCGCAGAGTGTCGAATTGCGGTCGCGGGCTCCGCCCTTTTCCTCGCCCTTTCCGAGTATGAGATATGAGCCGAGGGAAATCTCGCGCGAATAGGCGGCAAGCGCCTTTTCACATACGAGCTCCGCCCTCATACGCGTAAGCTCACCCTCGGCAGAGCCGGGATAATTTTCAAACAGATATTCGCTGACTATGACGGACAGGACGGAGTCGCCGAGAAATTCAAGTCTCTCGTTGTCAGGCGTCCTGTGCAGTCCGCCGTGCTCGTTTGAGAACGAGGAGTGCGTCAGCGCTTCTTCGAGATAGCCGCGGTTTTTAAAGCGGTATCCTATTGTGTTTTCAAGAATTTCAAGTTTTTCCTGCATTTTCTCAGTTTGCGGTTCCGCCTTCTGTCGGCACATAAACCTTGATTTCCTTTGCTATATTGACGATGGTGCCCGAGGAGGCATAGAAAATCGCCTGTTTTACTGCATTTTTGACAGCCTTTGCGTCGGACGAACCGTGCGCTTTTATCACGGGCTTGGATATACCGAGAATCGGGGCTCCTCCGAGTTCGGACGAATCGAGTCTTGAAAGCTCGGCACCGAGATTTTTCTTTACCCCGAGAGCCGAAAGCTTTGTCACGGCGTTGGCGTAGAACACCTTCTTCAAGGTCTTCTTTACGAGTCTTCCCATACCTTCCATTGACTTTAAGAGTATGTTTCCGGTAAAGCCGTCGCATACCAGCACGTCGCAGGCGTTGAAGGGCACCTTATCTGCCTCTACGTTTCCGACGAAGTTGATTTCCGGCATGGCCGCCAGCATTTTATACGTGTTCTGCTGAAGCGGGGTTCCCTTGCAGGATTCGGCGCCGTTGTTGAGAAGTCCCACGCGCGGTGAGCGTATTCCGAAATTTTTCTGCATATAGATGGAGCCCATAACCGCAAACTGGCAGAGGTATTCCTCTGTGACGCTTACGTTTGCGCCGGAGTCAAGCAGCAAAACGGGGCACTCCATCGGCAAAAGACCCGCAATTGCAGGTCTTCTTATTCCCTTGATTTTGCGGACAATGAGCGTGGCTCCCGTGAATAAGGCCCCGGTGTTTCCGGTGCTTACGACGGCGTCACCCTCTCCTGCGGCAAGCATGCGCAGAGACACTGCCATACTGGAATTGCTCTTTGCCTTGATTACCGTCAGCGGGTCATCGTCCATGAAAACAGTTTCCGAAGCGTCGATGATATCGAAATGGCTCAGATCCAGCCCGTCCTCGCGTGCGATGCGCTGAATTTCAGCGCTGTCGCCGACGAGAATGAAGCTTGCACTGTTTTCGAGTGAGGCGGCGTATGCTCCGCGGACAAGCTCGCGCGGTGCGTTGTCTCCGCCCATACAGTCAACAATTATTCTCATTTTTTGAAAACCGACACAGCAGGACGCGAAGGTCCTGCAATGTTTTCAGAATTGAATTTTCGAAAGTTCCGGAACTGACGTTCTTTTCACGTCACCTGCCGCTTCTGCGGAAACACGAGTGTAATCGGCATTATCCGGAGATGGAT
>DCGL01000106.1:3274-26045 GCA_002314565.1 Clostridiales bacterium UBA1779 | reverse complement strand
ATCATTCGTGAATTTTTGCGGCAAGTTCTTCGCAGAGGGCGAGGGATCTTTCGGCATACACGGCATATTTTGCCTGTTTGCCTCCCTTTACGCGTTTTTCAAGAGGCGCAATAATTCCGAAATTGGCATTCATGGGTGTGAATTCCGACGTAACGCCTCCGCGGCTGACGTATGCCGACATGGCGCCCAGCATGGTTTCTTCGGGGAATACCATCTTTTCAAGTCCCAGAGCGCGCCTTGCTGCGGAAATACCGGCAACGAGTCCCGAGCCCGCGGATTCGACGTAGCCCTCGACACCGGTCATCTGACCTGCGAAGAATACGTCGGGCTTTGAAAGCATGGAATAATCCCTGTCGAGAAGACCGGGGGAATTCAGATACGTGTTTCTGTGCATAACCCCGTAGCGCAGGAATTCCGCATTTTCAAGTCCCGGAATCATTCCGAAAACTCTCTTCTGCTCGGGGAAGGCAAGGTGGGTCTGGAAGCCGACGATGTTGAACATGCTTCCGTCCGTATTCTCTTTTCTGAGCTGAACGACGGCGTAGAATTCGTGACCCGGGTACCTCGGGTCCTCAAGTCCGACGGGCTTGAGAGGTCCGAAGCGCATGGTATCGTCGCCGCGCTTTGCCATAACTTCAATGGGCATACAGCCCTCGAAAACGTTGGGCTCGGCCTGTGCGTCCTTGTCAAAGCCGTGAAGCTCAGCGCATCTTGCATTTCTGAGTGCTTCGAGGAAGACCGTGTATTCTTCGCGGTCCATGGGACAGTTGAGATAATCGGCGTCTCCCTTTCCGTATCTTGACGCAAAGAAAGCCTTTTCGTAATTTACGGATTCTGCGGATACTATCGGAGCCGCGGCGTCAAAGAAATGAAGGCCGCTGCAACCGAGAGTGTTCTCAATATATTCTGCCATGGGGTCGCTCGTCAGAGGTCCCGTGGCAACAACCGTAATTTCACCTTCGGGAACCGAGTTTACCTCTTCTTCGATGACTGTGATATGCGGATTGTATCTGACTTTTTCGGTGATAAGGCGTGAAAAGACGTTTCTGTCAACCGCAAGAGCCGATCCCGCCGGAACGCGCGACGCGTCGGCTGCCTTCATGACTTCGGAACCGAGGCGTCTCATTTCCTCTTTGAGCAGGCCGACGGCATTGGTCACGCTGTCGGAACGCAGGGAATTCGAGCACACGAGCTCGGCAAAATCCGGACTTTTGTGAGCCGGAGAATACTTCTTCGGCTTCATTTCGTATAATTTTACGTCAACACCGAGGGAGGCGGCGGCAAGTGCGGCTTCACAGCCGGCAAGTCCCGCACCGTAAACCTTGATTTCGGGCATATCAGTTGATATCGGCATCCGAAGGAGGCGGAGCCATTTCGAAATCTTCGGGCATTACGGGAAGGTCGGTGTCGGCAAAGCTGTCGGGCATATAGCCTTCGGGCTTTTCATCGGCCTTGAAATATTTGCATTCGTCGTTGCGGCAGATAAGACCGGGGTTCTTGCCCTTCTTTCTGAAGAGCATACCGCCGCAGTCGGGGCACTTTTCGTTCGTGGGCAGATCCCAGGTTGAGAAATCGCAGTCCGGATAATGCTCGCAGCTGTAGAAGATATTGCCCTTGCGGCCGTGGCGTACGAGAATTCTTCCCGAACACTTCGGGCAGGCAACTCCAGTATCCTCTTCAAAGGACTTTATGAACTTGCAGGTGGGGTAATTTACGCAGGCGTAGAACTTTCCGTAGGGGCCGCTTCTCTCGACCATATCGCCTCCGCAGGACTCGCACTTGAATTCGGCAACTACGGGAGCGGCCTTGACCTGAACGTCGCCGTTGGAATCAAGGGTCTTCGTATTGCGGCACTTGGGATAGTTCGGGCAGGCGGCAAAACGGACGTTGCGGCGGCTGGTGCGGACTATCATACGGGCTCCGCACTTTTCGCAGATGATGTCAGTCTCTTCTGCAAGATTCTGCTTGTCTTCGGCGTCCTTCTTTTCGGACTCCTCAAGCTCGGGACGGAAACCGTCCCAGAAGTGACGCAGCAGTTCGTCCATTGAATCTTCACCGCTTTCGATTCCGTCGAGCTTTTCTTCAAGCTGGGCGGTGAAGCGATAATCGACGATATCCCCGAAATCTTCGCACATAAGACGGGTGGTCAGTGTGCCGAGATTCGTGGGAACGAGGGACTTTGCATCGCGCTTTACGTATTTTCTTGCGGTAATGGTTGTGATTGTGGGAGGAATCGTCGAAGGACGTCCGATTCCCATATCTTCAAGCGTCTTGATAAGTGAAGCTTCCGTATATCTTGCGGCAGGCTCGGTGAAGTGGGATGAAGCTTCTGCCTTCGTGCAGGCAAGCTCGCTTCCCTCCTTCATTTCGGGCAGTCTGATATTCTTGATATTATCGGCATCCTCGTCGGAAGGAGCTTCATCGCTGGATTCTTCATACAGAGCCATATAGCCCTGGAAGGCGACGCTGTAGCCGCCGGTTCTGAAGCGGTGAGTTCCGGCTTCGAAATCGACGCTGAGGGTGTCGAGCTTTGCAGATGCCATCTGGCTTGCAAGGAATCTTTCCCAGATAAGCTTGTAGAGCTTGAACTGGTCGGGAGTGAGCAGCTTCTTGATTTCCGTGGGAACCAGGTCAACGCGCGAAGGCTTGATGGCTTCGTGAGCATCCTGGGCTCCGGCGCGGGACTTGTACTGTCTCGGGCTTTCGGGAACGTACTTCTCGCCGTATTTTCCCGCAATGAATTCTCTAGCGGCTTCCTGTGCTTCGGGGTTTACACGGACGGAGTCCGTTCTCATATAGGTGATAAGACCCTGGGTTCCGCCGAGATTTGCACCGAGGCTGATACCTTCATAAAGCTCCTGAGCCGTTGCCATGGTTCTGGCGGCCTGGAAGCCGAGACGACGGGATGCTTCCTGAAGCATGGTTGAGGTTGTGAAAGGAGGAGCCGGATTCTTTTCCTTTTCGGCATGCTTTACGGAAATGACCTTTACGCTCTTTCCGTCGGTGTCAGCGGCAATCTTCTTTGCAAAATCGCCGTCGCTGATTCTGATGGCTCCGCTTCCGTCGCTCTCACCGGTATATTTAACCTGAACGTTTCCGTTTCCGCACTTGAGGTCGGCACTGACGGTCCAGTATTCTACGGGAACGAAAGAATTGATTTCTTCTTCTCTTTCAACCACGAGTCTTGTCGCAACCGACTGAACTCTTCCGGCTGAAAGACCGTTCTGAACGCGTCTCCAGAGCAGGGGGGAAAGCTTGTATCCGACGATACGGTCGATGATTCTTCTGGTCTGCTGGGCATTTACCAGGTCCATATCGATGGCTCTCGGGTTCTTGATTGAAGTCTTGATGACGTTCTTCGTAAGTTCGTTGAACGTGACTCTCTGGGCATCCTCGGGGGCAATACCGAGAACGCTTGCCAGATGCCATGAAATGGCCTCTCCTTCGCGGTCAGGGTCGGTTGCAAGGAAGACTTTGCCGGCCTTTTTGGCCTCCTTCTTGAGTTCCTTGATGGTATCGCCTTTCCCGCGGATATTTATATAATGCGGCTCAAAGCCGTTCTCAATGTCTATTCCGAGTGTGCTCTTGGGCAGGTCGCGCACGTGACCCTTTGAGGCTATTACCTTGTAGTTCGATCCGAGGCATTCCTGTATTGTGTGCGCCTTTGTGGGTGACTCTATAATCACCAGGTTCTTCTTTACTGCCATAAAACGGTCCTTCCTGACTGCCGCAGCCGGCTTTTTCCGGCTGCGGCTTCATAATTCTTAAATACTTATCTGATATACATACCGCCCGGAACACTTCTGACAAAGCCCGTGATTTCAAGCAGGGACAAGAGGTTGACCGCATCGGCAATTCCGAAGCCGTGTCCGACGAAATAGTCGGGACTTACCGCCCGTCCTTTGGGCATTTTTTCAAAAAGAGTTCTCATAAGGCCGTCCTCGGGGTACAGACCTGCGTCTGACGGCGAGGGCTTTTCGATTTCGCTTCTGTAATCGGGGATATGCCCGTCAGAGCATCTGACCCCGTGTTTTCCGAGATTTGCCGGTCTGAAATCCGAGAGGGACACAGACCTTGCATAAGCGTCTTCGTTTACGCAGCCGGGAAATTTATCGGCATAAACCGACAGAATGTCACCGGTGCTTACGACGGCGTGTGCCCCGGCGCTGAGAAGTGAGAGAGGGCCTTCGGAATTCGAGTCGCCTATCCTTCCCGGAAGGGCGAAGATCTCGCGTCCCTGGACTCTCGCATCCTCTGCCGTGAGCATGGCCCCGCTTTTCTTATCTGCCTCGACAACAAAAAGCCCCTCAGAGAGTCCGCTGATGATTCGGTTTCTGATTGGGAAATGTGAAGAGGAAGGCGGTGACGAGGGGGCAAATTCGCTTACCACCGCTCCGTTTTTTGCTATTTCTTTCATAAGCTGACGGTGCTCCGGCGGGTATGCAGTATCAAGCCCCGCGCCGATGACGGCTACGGTTTTCTTTCCTGCTTCAAGAGCTGCGGCGGCAGAGGTGCCGTCGATTCCGCGTGCCATACCGCTGACTACGGTAAGGCCGGCAGAGGCCAGTTCATAAGAGATTTTATATGCGTTTTTCATCCCGTATTCGGTCATGTGCCGTGTTCCGACAACACCGATACCGGGGTTTTTAACAAAATCGGGCAATTCGCCGAGCACGTACAGAAGATACGGCGGGCAAGGAATGTCGTAAAGCTTTTCCGGATATCCGGGTTTGCCGTATACGAGGACATTCACAGCGTATCTTGAGCAGAATTCGGCAACGCGATAAGCCTGTGACAGATCGCGGTCCGTAAGTTTGCAGAAAAGCTTTTCGGGTATTCCCGACAGAATCAGGTCGTTATCACTTGCCTTGTAAATCTCTTCTGCATTTTCAAAATTCTTTAACAGTCCGTATGCTGCGCTGTTCGGGCCGATGGCCAGGGACAGGCGGATATCGTAAACTGTTTCGTTCATTTACACCTCGTTCTTTCATACATTATCACGGAAGCGGCGATGGCCGCGTTCAGTGATTCTATTCCGGGACCGGTCAGCATTCTGATGAATACTGCTCCCGAAGACGCTTCGAGCGTTTCGCGGGACAGACCGTGTCCCTCGTTTCCGATAATAAATATATCCTCCGGCATGACGCGCATATCCTGCAGGGACGCGGCAGTGTCGGAGAGGGCAGTCGCATAAACCCTTCTTCCTGCACTTTTCAGTCCGGCTATGACACCGGGCATATCGGGCACGCGAATAACCTTCCTCGTAAAGAGAGCACCCATAGCGGCTCTCACGGTTCGCGGATTGTAAATATCCGCACAGTCAGAGGACAAAAGCAGAGCGTCCGTGCCGAAGGCGGCAGCGGTTCTGATTATCGTTCCGAGGTTGCCGGGGTCACGCAGCGATTCCAGCGCAAGACAGGAGCAGCCTTCAAGCTCTTTTATTGCCTCTTTTTCTATTTTAACACTTTTGTGGACTCTGTCAATATATTTTATGACAGAAATCAGTCCCTGAGGGGCTTTTTCTTCTGAAATTTTTGTGAATGCACTGTCTGCAAGCAGATAAATCTGCACCTCGGGTGCTTTTTCTCTTACGACAGGCAAAAACTTTTCTTTCTCGCTCTGTCGAATGATGACCGAGTCGAAATCGACGCCGCAGGCGCAGGCTTCGAGAAAAAGCTTGAGTCCGTCGGCGCAGAAAAGGCGCTCGCTGTCTCTGTATTTTTTCTCGGACAGCGAGTGCACTTTTATAACGTAGGGATTTGTTCTGGATGAAATGTAAATAGGTTCCATAATAAAAATATTATTCGCCTTCGGGACAGTTCCGTTTAATGTTTTGCCGGAACGTGACCGAAGGATGAAGAAGTCGTTCGGACGAAGCAAAGCCGTACATAGCGTACGGCGGGCGCAGTCAGGACGGCTTATTCGCCTTCGGGACAGTTCCGTTCTTTTTTAAAATAAGCTGTGCGGCATTTACCGCACAGCTTATAACTTTACATTATTAAAGAGCAGCCTTGGCCTTGTTGCAGAGCTCTGCAAATGCCTCTTTATCGGCTACTGCGATTTCGGCGAGCATCTTTCTGTTAAGATCGATACCGGCCTTCTTCAGACCGTGAATCATGGTGGAATAGTTCATTCCGTTGACCTTGGCCTGTGCAGAAATTCTGGCGATCCAGAGCTTTCTGAAATCTCTCTTCTTAAGCTTGCGTCCTACGTATGCATAGTTGCCGCTCTTCATAACGGCCTGTTTGGCCATACGGAAGTGCTTGCTCTTGGAACCGTAATATCCCTTAGCAGCCTTGAGAACGCTGTTTCTTCTCTTGCGGGTCATAACCGCACGTTTTACTCTTGCCATTTCTTAATTCCTCCTGTCAGATTTCTGTGCATTACTTATTGATGAGCGCACGGATGTTGGATGCTACCTTACCCTGAACGTAGTCAGCGGTGCGAAGGTGTCTCTTGCGCTTCTGGTCCTTAATGCCCAGCTTATGACGGTGATGAGAATGGTTCATTTTTACCAGTCCGGTTCCTGTTACGGAGAAACGCTTGGCTGATGCTTTGTGTGTCTTGATTTTACCCATTGTCTTGTCTCCTGTATCTTTATTACTTTATTATTTATCTTCGGTTACGGGGGCCGTCTCTGCGGTTTCAGCCGGTTTCTCGGCTGCAGCAGCGGCTGCCTTTGCCATTTCCTTTTTATCTTTTTCACGCAGAGGGCTTACAACCATGCTCATAAGCTTACCGTCAAGGACGGGAGCCTTCTCAACGACGCCTGAACCCGCAACAGCCTCTTTGAATTTATCGAGGATATCGCGTCCGAGCTGCTGATGACTCATCTCACGGCCGCGGAAACGGAGCACAACCTTAACCTTGTTGCCTTCACCGAGGAAGCGGAGGGCATGGTTGACCTTTGTGCCGAAATCGTGGTCTTCGATTCTGCATGAGAGCTGAACCTCTTTGATTTCAACAATGTTCTGTTTCTTTTTTGCTTCTTTTTCTCTCTTATCCTGTTCGAAACGGTAGCGTCCGAAATCTGCAATACGGCAGACGGGGGGCTGCGCATTGGGAGAGATGAGAATTAAGTCGAAGCCCTTGCCGTAAGCGGTTCTGAGGGCCTGATCTGAGCTCATAATACCGAGCTGTGTTCCGTCATTGTCAATAACTCTGACTTCTTTGAATCTGATTTCTTCGTTCGTAAGAACGTCTTTAGCTGCTATAGCAGATCACCTCCGAAAAATAAAAAAACGCGAAATACTCCGCGTCCACATAAAACCTCACCTTAATTAAAGGGAGATTAAATATTGACACATGCGCACTGGTAAGTACCGTGGCAGGGTGAGAACGGAGTGTTCTTCTTGAATTTTGACGCTGTTTCACCGACAGCGCGTATATTTTACTACTTTTCCCCGCTCTTGTCAACAACTTTTTCATTTTCTGCATTTTTTACAATTTTCACTCGATTTTCACATTGTTTTTTGTAATATCTCACAATGGACAAAACGTCCGAAAAGCGATATAATTACTATGCGTCGCGGTATTTGCCGCGAAGGCCTCGAATGCACAACGGTCACCTTATTCTGCGGAATATCAATCTTATGATATCAACGCGCGGGGTTCGGTCACCGTTATGCATTTTTTTATTATATATTATATAAAATGTATGGAAATATCGGGCGATTTATGATATAATAATATAATCGCTCTTTTTTTGTTCTCTGCAATCTTACATTAATTAACAGAGCTGCGGAAAAAAGGCCGGAAAACCCGCATCCGTATCTTTTTCCCGAATTCAATTTTCAAAACATCATCACCTACCTTTTGAAAGGATACAGAAACATTTATGCCCAGATTCACTGAAAAAATCGATCAGATGACGCTGCCGCTCATCCCCCTGCACGACGCAGTGGCATTTCCGGCAATTCCGATAGATTTCGAAACCGACGACGAATCCGCAATGGCCGCCGTCGAAGCCGCCTCCTCGGGCGGCATGCTTGCCGTTCTCGCGTATATCGAGGACGACAACGGTGACGTTCCCACCGAAAAAGACCTTGCATCGGTCGGCACGCTCGTACGGATCCGTTCAAGCGTCAAGGATAAAGAAAAAAACAGCGTCCGCATCATCTGCGAATGCCGCAACCGCGCTCAGATAGTCGAGTGCTATAAAAACGGCAAGATGTTCGTTGCAAACGTAATCTGCAAGGACATAGCTCTTGCCGACAACGGCGGCCTGCGCGGCGAAGCCTATGCAAGAGAAATCCGCGAACAGCTTGAAGAAATGGTCGGCTTTATGAACATTCCGACCTCCGCCGTCAGACTTACGGCAAAAAACATAAAGGACCCCTCTCTGCTCTGCGATTTTGTGGCCTCCGCCGTACTCGTAAGAGCCGACGACAAGCAGAAGGTTCTGAACGTATTCGACCCCTTTGAAAGAGCCGCCGTTCTCATCACTCTTATGAAAGAAGAGTGCCTGCTGCTTTCCTGCGAAAAGGACATTCAGAAGCAGACGTCCGACAGAGTTTCACGCAGTCAGAGAGATTTTTTCCTGCGCGAACAGATGAAGGTGATTGAGGAAGAACTCGGCGAGGGCAACGACCCGGACGATTTCACCCGAAAAATCTGCGACTCGAAAATGCCGGACGAACTCAAGGACAAGCTGATCAAAGAAAACGAACGTCTTATGAAGACTCCTTACGGCTCTGCCGAAGCAACGGTTGCACGCAATTACCTCGAAGAAGTGCTCGAGCTTCCCTGGGGCAAGCGCACGAAGGACCGGGTCAGCGTTGAAGCCGCCGAAAAGATTCTCAACGAAGACCACGACGGTCTTGACAAGGTCAAGGATAGAATTCTCGAATTTCTTGCCGTAAAGCAGTTGAATCCCGAACTCAACAATCAGATAATCTGTCTCGTGGGCCCTCCCGGCACCGGTAAAACCTCGGTTGCCGCCTCAGTCGCCCATGCAATGAACCGCAAATACGTCCGCGTATCCCTCGGCGGAGTCCACGATGAAGCGGATATCCGCGGTCACCGCAAGACATACGTCGCTTCAATGCCCGGACGGGTTATCGCCGCCATCAAGCAGGCAGGCGTCTGCAATCCGCTTATGCTGTTCGATGAAATCGACAAGCTGACGAGCGATTCCCGCGGTGACCCCGCCTCCGCAATGCTCGAGGTTCTCGACCCCGAACAGAACAAGAGCTTCCGCGATCACTTCATCGAATACCCCTTCGACCTCTCGGAATGCTTCTTCATCACGACGGCCAACTCTCTTGAAGGTATTCCGAAGCCCCTGCTCGACCGTATGGAGGTCATTGAGCTCAACGGATACACCAGACGCGAAAAGCTTGCAATTTCAAAGAATCACCTCATTCCCAAGCAGCTCAAGCGCCACGGACTTACGAAGCGTCAGCTTAAGATTTCCGATGAAGCCGTTTACGGCATCATCGACGGCTATACAAGAGAAGCCGGAGTCCGAAATCTTGAGAGAAACATCGCAAGTCTCTGCCGCAAATCCGCCAGGAAGCTGCTCGAAAATCCCGACGAAAAGAAGATTTCAGTCACGGACAGAAATCTCAGCGATTTTCTCGGAGGACAGAAGCTGACGACGGAAAAGATTTACTCGGAAGACCTCGTCGGCACCGTAAACGGACTTGCCTATACCGAGGTCGGGGGCGACCTGCTCCGCATTGAAGCTGCCGTTATGGAAGGCAGCGGAAAGCTTGAGCTGACGGGTTCCCTCGGCGACGTTATGAAGGAATCTGCCCACGCCGCCTATACCTGGGTGCGTTCAGCCGCAGCAGAATACGGAATCAATCCCGATTTTTATAAAACGAAGGACGTTCACATTCACGTTCCCGAAGGAGCCGTTCCCAAGGACGGTCCTTCAGCCGGCGTCACCATGGTGACCGCCCTCGTATCCGCCCTTTCCGGACGCGCGGTAAAGCGCGACCTTGCCATGACCGGCGAAGTTACCATTACCGGCCGCGTTCTTGCAATCGGCGGCCTCAGAGAAAAGACCATGGCTGCCTACGCGGCAGGAATCCGTACGGTTCTGATACCCGAGGAAAATCTTATGAACCTCGATGAGGTTGACAAGGAAGTCCGCGAAAGCCTGATTTTCATCCCCGTAAAGCACGTAAGCCAGGTTCTCGAGCTTGCCCTCGTTCCCGCAGATGAGAAAAAAGAGCTTGCCGTAAAGACCGGAATTGAGAACACAATTCCCGCACAGACGGTGATTCCCGAAGCGAGAGTCTGATATGTCAGTAAATTATGCCCAGTCCGACCTGCTGATTTCGGCAGGAAGAATAAACCAGTTTCCCGCTCTTCCCCTGCCGCAGGCAGTGTTTTCCGGCCGCTCAAACGTCGGAAAAAGCTCGCTGCTCAATGCAATTACGGGAAGAAAGAGTCTTGCAAGGGTGTCATCGGCACCCGGCAAGACCGTAACCGTAAACTTTTATACGGTTGACAAAAAGTTCGTTCTCGTTGACCTTCCGGGCTNNATTGAATGGTGGAGAGATTTTCTTTGTGGACCTTCCGGGCTACGGCTTTGCCCGCCGCGCTGCCGAAGAAGCCGCCGTCTGGAGAGAGCTGACCGAAGGCTTCTTTACGAAGAACAAAAACTTTGACCTCGTAAAAATCACGCTTCAGCTCATCGACCTGCAGGTAGGTCCGACTGAAGACGACCTTATGATGATAAACTTTCTTCGCGACCGCGGTCTTCCCTTTGCAATAATTGCAACGAAGTCCGACAAGCCGAACAAAACCGAACGCGCAGCTGCCCTTGAACGGCTGAAAAACTGCCCCGAAATTCCCGCCGACACCGTGATTATTCCCTTCTCGGCAAAATCCGGCGAGGGACGCGAAGAGGTCAGGAAGCTGCTGCTCGGAACACTTAAGGTTAAGGAATGAGGTCGGTTTACACCTCACGCTTTTCAATACAGTGGCGGAATCCGCTTGGCAGGATTCGCCCTGTGCATCATTTCAATCCGGAGATACTATGTTAGGATCAATTTTCCCTTCTACTCTTGAAGAACTCGGATATCTGCTGCTTCAGCTGCCGATTTCGGTTCTAGCCCTGTCAATTCACGAATATTCGCATGGGCTTATGGCAAAATACTGCGGTGACGACACTGCTGACAATCTCGGCCGCCTGACTCTCAACCCGTTGAAGCATCTTGACCTGATAGGCACTCTGTGCATGGTTATATGCGGTTTCGGATGGGCCAAACCCGTCCCGATTAATTCAAGAAATTTCAGAAACCCAAGAAAAGGAATGGCTCTGACTGCACTTGCCGGGCCTGCGTCGAATTTCTGTCTTTCACTGTTGTTTGCTCTGATTCTCGCCGTGACCCTTGCCTTCGGCGTTCATTTCGGGGTAAGCGAGGAAACGTCCGGGTATGACGTTTACGACGTTTTCATCAGATTTCTCTGTATGGGAATTCAGATAAACATCTATTTTGCCATTTTCAATCTAATACCGGTCCCTCCGTTTGACGGCTCACGCATATTTTTCATTTTCCTGCCGACAAAGTGGTACTTCGGAATTATGAAGTATGAAAGATTCATAATGATCGGCGTGCTGCTGCTTCTGTGGAGCGGACTTCTGACAACGCCTATCGGCCAGCTGACAAACCTGATTTACAACGGAATCATTAAGCTGGTTACCATACTGCCTATTTACTGATACACCCAAAGGGTTTTCGATGGAAGAAAAAGAAACGATAATCGAAGAACCGTCTCTCTTAAGTACCGAGACGGTCTCATATAAACTCGAAAGCTTCGAAGGTCCGCTTGACCTTCTGCTTTCGCTGATTCACAAGAACAAAATGAAAATCGAGGATATCCAGATATCCGTCATCTGCGAGCAGTATTTCGACTATCTCTCAAAAGCCGCAGAGATGAACCTGGACCTGACCTCGGATTTCATAGTTATGGCCTCCGACCTTATGCTGATAAAGAGCAAAATGCTGCTTCCGCGTGAGGAACCGGAAGAGGAGGACCCAAGAGCCCGCCTTGCCGAAGCCATCCAGAGACTCGAAGCCGCAAAGCGCGGTGCCGTCGTGCTTGCAGGCCGCTTCGAAAAATACCGCGGACGTATGGAAAAGGAGCCCGAGGATATTTCTCCGGACCGCACCTACGTTGCCGAGGGGCAGGATGCGCGCAATCTCTATGAACTGATGCGCCGTATGCTTGCCGAGGTGAGAAACACAGAAAACATCTCGGAACAGCTCGTAAAGCCTCTGGTTTCCCGCCCCGTCGTTTCCGTTGAACTGAAAATTCTCGGAATTCTCAGGCATTTCGAAGGCAGAACCGACCGTTCTTCAACTCTCGGCGAACTGCTCTGCGATGCCGAGAACCGTTCGGAACTCGTCGCAATATTCATAGGCGTCCTCGAGCTTGTAAAAATGAAGCGCCTCATCATAGCGGATGACAGAGAGGAGTTCGAAACTCTGAACGGAGTATCGACTCAGTTCACGGTAAATCCGGATTTTGCAGACGATCTCACCGCCGGTCTGCAGCTTGACGACTACAACAAGGCTCCTGAAGAAGACGGACAGGAAACCGGTAAAAAGGCAAAAGAAAAGAATTGATCCCGAAAAGGTTTGAAATAAATGGAAGAACTTGAACAGTTAACGGAAATAAAGAAAATAGAGGGTGCCATAGACGCAATTTTGTTTGCGGCAGGCCACCCGGTTGAATACCAGAAAATCGCGGACACTCTCCGGATGTCCCTGCGCGATGCAAAAAGAATCACGGAGCATATGGCTGATGCAAGAAACTCCGACGAAACCGCCGGAATTATGATGGTTCTGTTTGCGGACTCCTGCCAGCTGTGCACGAGAGAAACCTATCTTCCCTACGTGCGTGAAGCGCTCGGAATCAAGAGAGGCGGAAATCTTTCACCGTCCGCACTTGAAGCCCTCTCGGTCATCGCTTACAATCAGCCCGTGACGCGTTCGTTCGTCGATACCGTCCGCGGAGTGGATTCGGCTTACGCCGTGAACTCACTCGTTGAAAAGGGACTTATCGAAGAAGTCGGAAGACTCGACGCCCCCGGAAAGCCGATGCTTTTCGGAACGACCGAAAAATTCCTCAGAGTATTCGGACTTTCGGGAATCGAAGACCTGCCTGAAGTGAGCTCCGTCGGCGCCGCCGTCGAATCGGTTATGACAGGCGAGAACGATCCCGACGACAGGGATGCAACTCTGTTTGAGCAGCCTAATGAGGACGGGGACAAAGAGCCGGCCGAACCCGATGAAGCTGCCAAACCGGAAGCGAACTCCGGCTCGGATGAAGGTAACGCGTAACACGGTAAATCTTTGACGGAGCCCGATTTTTGAACTCCGTCAGGTACAGAGAAAGGAGGACAGTCCGTGACCGCTCTGTATATTATCGGCGCAATTATACTGTTTTTCTTTCTTGTAGGTCTAATCCGCGTCGAGGCTGTGATTTATTACAGCGATGAATTTGCGCTGACCGTTCGCGTGCTCGGAATACCGATAAGAATCATTCCCGCAAGGCCGCGTACCGTCCGTATCCGCGACTATTCCCCGAAGGCGCTTGAGAAAAGGCGTCGTAAAGAGGAAAAAAAGGCGAAGAAAAAGGCGCTGAAGGACGCAAAGAAGCAAAAGAAAAAAGATAAGAAAGACGCCGAGAAAAAGGCAAAGGCCGAAAAGGCAAAATCCGGAGCAAAAACTCAGGAAAAAAAGACCGATATAGCAAAAATCATCTCTCTCGTCACAAAAGCCGTTGCGGCGTTTATCAGGCGCTTCGGAAAATCGCTCAGAATCAGAGTCGCAAAGCTTCACGTCGGGGTTGCCGCAGGGGATGCGGCAAAAACCGCAATTCTGTACGGAACCGTGGTTCAGGCGGTGTGTTATCTTGCAAATATGCTTGACGCTACCTCAACGCTGAAAAATCCCGTGAAGTCAGACGTACAAATCTATGCCGATTATCTCTCGGAAAAGCCGGTTCTTGATATTGAAATCGGATTTTCGCTCTGCATATGGCAGCTGTTCTCGATGGCATTCGGAGCCGTCGGTGCGGCGCTCAGAGAACTGATGAAAAAATAAGCCTGCACTCTTTGCTGTTTACGGCAAAAGGAAACGGCACTTCGCATTTCACGTACATAACGGCAGTCGCTGCCGGGTTTGAATTGATTTTAAATACAGAACATATACGGAGGATACAAAAATGTCAGCTGATAACAAGATTCAGGAAATAATTGCGGCATCCCTTGAGAACATCCGTTCCATGGTTGACGCAAATACAGTTGTCGGAAATCCCATCAACACCCCCTCGGGAACGACGATAATTCCCGTATCCAAGATTGCCATGGGCATTGCAACCGGAGGTCTCGACCTCAACGGAAAGAATGACGAAGCCATCAAGGCACGTCTTCAGAATTTCGGAGGCGGCGGAGGAACCGGTCTGTCAGTTCAGCCCGTCGGCTTCCTCGTGGTTTCTCCCGAAGGAAAGGTCGAAATGATCAACGTCGGAATCGAAAAGGAAAGCGGAACCATCGAACAGGTGGCCGACGTAATCGAGCGCTCCCCTGAAATTATCGAAAAAGTCAAGAACATTTTCTCAAAGAAAGACAAAGGAAACGCAGAAACCGAAGAGGCCTGAGTTCCTGACAAGTTATGGAAAAAATCAGATTACAGAAATATTTTTCCGACAGCGGCATTATGTCGCGTCGTGCCGCCGAGGCTGAAATCGAAGCCGGTCACGTCAAGGTGAACGGTGAGCTTGCGACACTCGGCACAAAAGTAATGCCCGGTGAGGACAAGGTTGTCTGGAACGGCCGCGGTATTACCCCACGGAACAGAACCACCTCTGTCGTTGCCGTCAACAAGCCGCGAGGATACGTCTGCACTGCAAAGGATGAAAAGGACCGCAGGCAGGTGACTGACCTCGTTGCCGACCTCGGCATCAGACTTTATCCCGTGGGACGTCTGGATATGGCCTCCGAAGGCCTGATTTTCCTGACTGACGACGGCGATTTCGCCAACCTTATGACTCATCCGAAGCATCACATTCCGAAATACTACCGCGTTTCCGTAAAGGGAGACGTCAGTGAGAACCAGCTGGCCCTTTTGGGCTCCTCAATCAAAATAGACGGAAGGGACACGGTTCCCGCAGAGGTTGCCATCCTCGACAAAAAGGAAGGTGCGACGAGACTCGAATTCTGCCTTATGGAAGGAAGAAACCGTCAGATCAGACAGCTCTGCGAAGCCGCCCATCTTGAAGTCACGCGCCTCAAGCGCACCCATATCGGAAATATTTCCGTCAACGGAATTGCTCCCGGAAAGTACAGACTGCTCTCTGAAAAAGAGATTTCCGTCCTCCGCAAATGGGCAAAGAACGGGCTTCCCGACGAAGACGACGGTATATATAATTAATATTGAAAGAAAAACAAAGGATATTAGCTGAGATGAATATAGTTTGCCTTGATATGGAAGGGGTACTCGTACCCGAAATATGGATTGCTTTTTCCGAGGCTTCGGGCATTCCCGAGCTGCGCCGCACGACACGCGACGAGCCGGATTATGCAAAGCTTATGAAGTTCAGAATGGATATTCTGCGCGAGCACGGTCTCGGACTTCGCGAAATTCAGGCGACGATAGCAAAAATCGATCCTTTTGAAGGCGCAAAGGAATTTCTCGACGCCCTCAGAGCCGACACACAGACGATTATCCTGTCCGATACCTTCGACCAGTTCGCAGGTCCTCTTATGAAGAAGCTCGGTATGCCGACGATTTTCTGCAACACTCTCGAAGTCGGGGACGACGGAATGATCAACGGCTTTAAGATGAGAATTCAGAATTCAAAGCTTACAACCGTCAAGGCTCTTCAGTCAATCGGCTTTGATACCATCGCCTCGGGCGACAGCTACAACGACCTCGGAATGATCCGCGCTTCAAAGGCGGGCTTCTTATTCCGTTCTACAGACAAAATCAAGGCGGACAACCCGGACCTTCAGGCCTTTGAGGAATACTCCGACCTGCTTGCCGCCATCCGCGCAGCTTACTGATAAATTATGAAATACGCAGTCGGTATCGATATCGGAACCAGCGCCTGCAAAACCGCTTTTTTCGATGCCTCGGGCAATGCCGTCGTGTCGGCAAGCGCAGCATATCCGCTTTACCATCCGCATCCGGGCTTTGCCGAACAGAATCCCGAAGATTTTTACGACGCGGCCTGCCGGACTCTCCGCGAATGCTTTGAAAAAGCCGGTATCTCGCCGAAGGACGTATGTGCCGTCGGTGTTGACGGTCAGAGCTGGTCAGCAATTGCCGTTGACCGTGACGGAAACGTTCTGACTCCGGACCCGATATGGATGGATACGCGTGCCGCCGAAATCTGCAATTCCCTTCCCGCCGAAATCCGGGAGCTTGCATATAAAACCTGCGGCAACACACTCAGTCCGAACTATGCCACGGGAAAAATTCTCTGGTACCGAAAAGAGAAACCCGAAGTGTTCGGAAAAACCTATAAAATTCTTCAGTCGGAAGGATATATTAACTTCAGACTGACGGGACGTATGACGATGAACGTCAGTGAAGGCTACGGCTTTCACTGCTTTGACATCCGCACGCTCAGCTGGAACGAAGCAGTTGCGGCTGAACTCGGAATACCCGCGGCTTTCCTTCCCGAGCTCTTCCCCTGCCACGCGGTAATCGGCGGAATCACCGGAAAGGCAGCCGCCGAAACCGGGCTTGCACCGGGTACTCCCGTCGTAGCAGGCGCCGTCGATTCTTCCGTCGCCGCTCTCGGCGTCGGTGTCGTGAATCCCGGTGAAACGCAGGAGCAGGGCGGACAGTCAGGCGGAATGGGCATCTGCACGGACAGGCCCTTTTCAGACCCGAACCTCATACTCGGCGCCCACGCCGTACCCGGACGCTGGCTGCTTCAGGGCGGAACAACCGGAGGCGGCGGAGTTATCCGCTGGCTCGAACGGGAATTCGGTGCATATGAAGCAATTGAAGCCGCAAAGAGCGGAAAAAGCGTCCCTGCTCTCTTCGATATTGAAGCCGCGAAAGCTCCTGCAGGTTCAGACGGACTCATCTTCCTGCCTTATATGTCAGGCGAGAGAACTCCTCTCTGGGATCCTAAGGCAAAAGGAGTTTATTACGGAATAGACTTTTCAAAGACCCGGGCACACTTCCTTCGCGCCGCAATGGAAGGGGTATCGTACTCCCTTCTTCACAACCTTGACACTGCCGCAAAAGCCGGCGCCGGGGTTACGCTTATGCAGGCAACCGGCGGAGCTGCCAATTCGCGCTTCTGGACTCAGATGAAGGCGGATATGACGGGAGTTCCGATTGCGGTCTGCGGTTCCGACAATGCAACGAATCTCGGTACGGCCATGCTTGCAGGAGTTGCAGGCGGACTCTGGACTGATTTCGATGCTGCCGTTAAGGCTTCCGTTCACGAAAAGCGCCGCCACGAGCCCACCCCGGGTATGCGTGAAGTATACGCAGCAAATTACGAAAAATACCTCGAAATATACAAGCAGCTTTATCCCCTTATGCACTCCGACAAAGCCTGACATACGGAAAGCCGCTGATTCCTTAACACGGAAAATCCCGGTTCTGAGCCGCCGGGATTCAGCTCATACAGGCTCTCTGCAAACTCAAGAATATCTGAAAGCGAACTGTTATTTATTCCCCGTTAACTGTAAATTCTGCGGGCGCCGGATGTTTAACAAAAAGCGCCCGGATTTTTATTTCACTGCCGTGAAGCTTCAGTTCCGGATTATTTCACAAAACAGGCGTTTTCACGGAAATAGCTCGTTTTTCTGCACAATAATGCCGAAAATTCTTCTGTGACTTGCATAGTACCGGGAATTTTCAAAAATGACTCAGCGTAAAACATACAGAGATCCGTATCTGAAAGATGCGTGTTTTTACGCCCGCTTTGTGCCCGTCGGCGCAAAGTGCGAAAAAATGAATGGATATTAATATGACATACACTTTTGTAAAAGAACTGAATATCAGAAAACAATGCGACGTTCTCGTAATCGGTGCAGGTCCGGCCGGAGTCTGCGCAGCGCTTTCCGCCGCAAGAGCCGGTTCATCCGTCTGCCTTTGCGAGAGATTCGGAAGCGTGGGCGGAATGCTGACCCAGGGGTACGTTGACCCCATACTGGGCTCGGTAAGTATCGGCACTCTTTATGATGAAATAACCGAAGAACTGACGAAAGGACTGCCCGAAGGGGCCGTCCACGTGACGAGAAACGGACTGGAAATACCCGCCGATGCCGAAAAAGCAAAGTCAATACTTACACGCAAGCTCAAAGAGGCCGGGGTTGAACTGCTTTTGTGCTGTGCCTTCTGCGATACAATTGTTGAAAACGGCCGCGCTTGCGGAGCTGTATTTGCAGGTCAGTCCGGCATGTTTGCAATCCGTGCCGGTATCACAATTGACTGCACGGGAGACGGCTGCGCCGCCGCCGCTGCAGGTGCCGACGTTATGATAGGCAGCGAAACAGACGGGGCAATTCAGCCGATGACTCTTGAATTCAAGATAGTCGGTGCGGACGAAAGCCTGGCGATTTCCGCCTGGGGAGGCACTGACCCCGTAAAAATACCCTCCGGTCCCTTTGCCGGCATGGAATACAGAGAACTCTGCAAAATGAAAAACGCAGAAGGCGAACTGCCGAAAAACGTGACCATAGTAAGACTTCACCGCACGGGCGTTCCCGGCGAACGCTCGGTCAATGCCACGCAGGTCAACGGGCTTAATCCCCTTGACCCTGAAAGCTTTGCCGAGGCCGAAACGGAGCTTCGCGCTCAGATTGACTCTTGTATGAATTTCCTTCGCAAGTACGTTCCCGGCTTTGAAAACTGCCGCCTCAAGGCGTCGGCAACGACCGTCGGCGTACGTGAATCGAGACGAATCCGCGGAATTGAAAGCGTAACGGACTCAGACGTCGAAAGCGGAAGACAGAGAGATGACGCAGTCGTACACAACGCCTGGTTCCTCATAGATATACACAATCCCCGCGGGGGCGGACAGGCCGAGGGGCATTCCCATCCTGCCCTTCCCTACGACATTCCCTACGGTGCTTTGGTTCCTGCCGGAATTTCCGGCATGCTGGTCGCCGGCAGATGCATCTCGGGCACTCACCGCGCACATGCCTCATACCGAGTCATGGCCATCTGCATGGCAATGGGTCAGGCCGCAGGACTTGCCGCCTCTCTGTGCGTCAAAAACGCCATCGAGCCTGCCCTTCTTTCCCCCGGGGACGTAAGAAAAGCCCTGACAGACGAAGGAGTAAAGCTGTAAGCTCGGGCGTTCAGCGTTCGCCCTTCGATTCATTCAAAAAAACTTTTGAGCGGAGGCTCGTTGACCCTTGCAGCTGTTCTTCGGGTTACCCAGGGTCAATGAGAGGGAAAATGTTTTTTTGAATGAAGCAAAGGGCGAGCTGCAAATCAATCCGAAAACCAAATCCAACATATACGAAAGAAAAACGAATGAAAAGCGAAATCAGACCAATCGACGAAAGTCTTTCCGAGTTTCTGCGGGATGAATCGAGAAGCACGGGAAGCGCCGACACAATTTCTTTTCCCACGTCCGAAGAGGAAATACGCGAAACCGTAAAGTCGGAGTACTCACAGGGACACAGAATCACGGTTCAGGGCGGAAGAACCGGCCTTGCAGCCGCTGCCGTTCCGAACGGAGGCCACGTGCTCAACCTCAGCCGAATGAATAAAATTCTCGGTATGAGACAGGAAAACGGAGTCTTTTACGTTACCGTAGAACCCGGAACCGTTCTTTCCGAGCTCAAAAAGGCGCTTTCCTCAAAGAAAATCCCGACAGCTGCCTTTGACGCTCAGTCCATGGAAGCTTACCGCGCATTCTGCGCGTCACCGCTCCAGCAGTTTCCTCCAGATCCGACAGAATCCAGCGCAACTATCGGCGGAATGACCGCCTGCAATGCCTCCGGCGCCCGTTCATATCACTACGGGGCCACGAGAAACTGGGTTGAAGGCCTGCGTCTCGTGCTCTCTGACGGTGATGTGCTCCTGCTAAAGCGCGGACAGACCTTCGCCGACGGCAAAAAACTGACACTTACGAGCGTGGGCGGCAGAACTATCACTGTTGACCTCCCTTCTCATACAATGCCCAAAACGAAAAACGCTTCGGGCTATTTCACCGCTGACAATATGGACGCCGTTGACCTGATTATAGGTTCTGACGGTACTCTCGGCGTGCTTTCGGCGATTGAGCTGCGTCTCTGCCCGGAACCCGAAATTATGTGGGGGCTTACCTGCTTCTTCGGCAGCGAGGATTCGGCTGCCCGCTTTGTTGACCTGACACGCAGAGCCATCGGCAATCTCGCTTCTCTTGAATATTTTGACTGCGGAGCCCTGACTCTTCTGCGCCGTCAGAAGGAACAGACCACGGCTTTTGCCAGACTTGAGAAGATTCCCGAAGACGCTGACTGCGCCGTTTATACCGAAATTCACTGTCAGAATGAGGACGAGGCGTACAGAAGTCTGTTTACCGTCGGCGATATTATGCGCCAATGCGGCGCCGACGAGTCAAAAACCTGGGTTGCCCGCACCGCTCAGGACCGCGACAGACTGTATTTCTTCCGTCATGCGACCCCGGAAAGCGTCAATATGACGATTGATAAGAGAAAAAAGGAGACCCCCGGTCTTACGAAGCTGGGCTCCGATATGTCGGTTCCCGATGAAGCTCTCGTCCGCGTTCTTCATATGTACAACGAGGATCTGCAGGCAGCGGGTCTTGAATACGTAAAGTTCGGACACATCGGAAACAATCACCTGCACGTCAATATACTTCCACGCAATATGGAAGACTACAAGGCAGGCAAAGCCATATTCAAAAAATGGGCTGAAGAGATTACGAAAATGGGCGGAGCCGTTTCCGCCGAACACGGTGTAGGAAAGCTCAAGGCCGCCTTCCTTGAAGTTATGTACGGACACGAGGGCATCGCCGCAATGGCAAGAATAAAGCGCAGCTTTGACCCCGCCGGACTTTTCGGAACCGGAAATCTTTTCAATCCCGCGGATTTTGAATGAGGAGGCCCGGAATGAAATTTATCGTATGCGTAAAACAGGTCCCCGGAAGCAATGAAGTCCGTCTTGACCCCGAAACCCACGCCATCATACGCGACGCTCACGCCGCGGTTATAAATCCCCTTGACTACGTGGCTCTTGACTGCGCAGTGAAGCTCAAACGCCGGAATGGCGGCGAAATCATCGCCCTCAGTATGGGAATTCCGGCAACCGAGCGCCTGCTTCGCGATGCCTGCGCCCGCGGCGCCGACAGAGCGATGCTGCTTACTGACCGTGCATTTGCGGGCTCCGACACTCTGGCAACCTCGTATGCTCTCTCGCTCGGCATCGAAAAAGAGGGCAGCTGCGACCTCATTCTCTGCGGAAAGAATGCCATCGACGGCGATACCGCCCAGATAGGTCCCGAGCTTGCCGCCACTCTCGGATACAATCTCATCACCGACGTTACTGAAGTCATTGATATCGATAAAAAATTCATTACTGCCGTTAAAACGACTGACAGCGGAAGCGAAACGGTTAAAGCCGCCCTTCCCGCAGTAATCACGCTGCTGAACGGACGCGAAATGCCCGCTCTCCCCACAGTCAGCGGCGTAAGATACAGCCTTGAAGCTCCCGTTGACAAATACACTGCCGCCGAACTCGGCGCCGACACGAGCCGCACGGGCTTTGCCGGATCCCCCACCTCGGTCGTAAAGACCTTCGTGTCTGAAAACACCCGCGAATGCCGCGATATGGGACTTGATGCAGCAGCTGCAGCCGCATTCCTTATTGATGAAATCAGAAAAGCAGGGGGAGCACAATAATGCCGGGTATCATAGTAAATAACGAAAAATGCCGCGGCTGCAGCCTCTGCGTAAAGGCCTGCTCCGTCGGCGCCATAAAAATCGTTGATAAAAAAGCAGAAGTAAGCTCCGTTCTCTGCACGGGCTGCAGTATGTGCGTTTCAAGCTGTCATTTCGGCGCACTTTCCGTTGATGCAGGAGCCTCAAAGGCATTTTCGGGCGACATTGCCGTATTTGCCGAAAGAGAAAACGGGGAATTCCTTCCCTTCGTTTTTGAACTGCTCGGAAAAGGTCGCGAGCTTGCCGACAAAGCAGGCGTTACACTCTGCGCAATTGCACTCGGTTCAGGAAACAAGTCGGTAACGGATGAGGCCGAGCTGCTCGGCCGGTACGGAGCAGACAAGTATTTAATTTGCCGCGACAGTGTCTTTGCTGAAAAAGATGAATTGAGTTTCAGAGACGGACTCTGCGAAATAATTAAGACCGAAAAGCCCGATGCCGTTCTTTTCGGGGCAACACTCTTCGGACGCGGAACCGCCCCCGGCGTTGCCGCCGTTCTCAGAACCGGACTCACAGCCGACTGCACGAAGCTTGAAATCGATACGGAATCAGGCCTTCTCGTTCAGACCCGTCCCGCCTTCGGCGGTAATCTGATGGCTTCAATCGTCTGCTCCGACTGCCGTCCGCAGATGGCCACCGTCCGCCCCGGCGTTATGCAGCCCGCACTCGACGCATCGCGCAAAGCCGCAGAAATCGTTGAAATCAAAGATGTTTCCGTAAAATCCACTCCCGTCACCGTTCTTTCCCGCGAGATCAGCGAAACACGGGACAGCATCACCGACGCGAAAATCATCATTGACTGCGGCCGCGGCGTGGGATCCAAGAAAAATCTCAAGCTCGTGAAGCAGCTTGCGTCAAAGCTCGGTGCAGCCGTCGGCTGCACCC
>DCGL01000106.1:0-3180 GCA_002314565.1 Clostridiales bacterium UBA1779 | reverse complement strand
GGTATCTCCGGCGCCATCCAGCACCTCGCCGGCATCGGCGGCGCAAAGAAAATCATCGCCGTCAACACCGACCCCGACGCCCCCATCTTCTCCGCCGCCGACGTCAAAATCGTCGCCGACTGCATGGAAGTCGTCAAAGAAATGCTCAAATCGCTTTAATCCGCATCACCCCCGGCAAAGACTCCGCCTTTGCCGGGGGTCTTTTTCAGATGACAGGGGATACCCGACTTGCGTCGGGTATTCCAGTACAGAGCCGGAGAACCGTCCCCCGGCTCGCGCAGGTATGGAGAAAAAGCAAAACTATTTATTGAAGATATAATAAAATTATTGTATAATATATATTGGAATATTATATACGATGTCGGAGGCGGAAATGAAACAAGAATTTGATACTTCAATGCCGGTATATCTGTTTCATCAGGGAACAAATTATAAAGCCTACGACCTTCTGGGCTGCCACATCGGAAAAAGCGGCAATTCTTTTACGTACGTGTTCCGCGTATGGGCACCGAACGCCGAAACGGTGAGCGTTATCGGGGATTTTTCGTCCTGGGATACGGGGCTTCCGATGCAGAAGATTTCGGCAGGGGTATGGGAAGCGAAATTCAAGTCGGAAAAGGATTTTTCGGGTACTTTTTATAAATACCGCATAAAAGGAAAAAACGGAGTTAAGGACAAATCAGACCCTTATGCAGTTTATTCTCAGACTCTGACAAGCACGGCGTCGGTCATTTTCGACCTGTCATCAGTATCAATTAAAGATTCGGCCTGGATGAAGAAACGCTCTTCGTTCTTTTCAAATGACTCGGGCAGCGGTCATTATTACCCGTCGCCTATGAACATCTATGAGCTGCACCTGGCTTCCTGGCGTACCAAAGACGGCAAAGCGACAGACGACGGCGAACATTATCTGAATTACCGCGAAATTGCAGATTCTCTCGTTCCGTACGTAAAAGAGATGGGTTACACCCACGTTGAACTGCTTCCGATAACCGAGTATCCTTACGACGGTTCGTGGGGATACCAGGTCTGCGGCTATTATGCTCCTACCTCACGATTCGGGAGCCCGAATGATTTTGCATATTTCGTCGAAAAACTTCACAAGAACGGAATCGGACTGATTCTCGACTGGGTTCCGGCGCATTTCCCGAAGGACAGCCACGGACTTTACGAATTCGACGGCTCCCCTCTTTACGAATACCAGGGTAAGGACCGTATGGAAAACAAGGGCTGGGGAACGCGCTATTTTGACGTCGGACGCGAGGAGGTTCAGTCCTTCCTGATTTCAAACGCCCTGTTCTGGATGCGCACATACCACGCAGACGGACTCAGAATTGATGCCGTTGCCTCGATGCTCTATCTCGATTACGACCGCGAGCCCGGCGAATGGGTGCCGAATACCGAAGGAAACAACCACAATCTCGAAGCGATCGCGTTCTTCCGCAAGCTGAACGCGGCAGTATACGAAGAATTCCCGGACGTCTTGATGATTGCCGAGGAATCAACGGCCTGGCCCATGATAACCAAGCCCGTTTCGGACGGCGGCCTCGGCTTCAGCTTCAAATGGAATATGGGCTTTGCAAACGATATGTTTTCATACGTTGCAAAGGACCCGATATACCGTCAGTACGACCATACGAAGCTGACCTTTCCCATGATGTACGCTTTTGATGAGCATTACGTTCTTCCCGTCTCGCACGACGAGGTCGTTCACGGAAAATGCTCGCTCTACAATAAAATGTTCGGCTCCTACGACGAAAAGTTTGCCATGATGCGCAGCTTTCTGACCTTCCTTATGACTCAGCCGGGCAAAAAGCTGACTTTCATGGGAACGGAGTTCGCCCAGGTCCGCGAATGGGATTATCAGAATGAACTTGAATGGTTTATGCTGAAATACCCGCGCCACACGGAAATGCAGAGATTCGTAAAAACTCTGAACCGCTTCTATCTTTCCCACCCCGAACTCTGGGAAATCGACGACGGCTGGGACGGATTTGGCTGGATTGACGCCGACCGTGCAAACGACAACGCCGTAATTTATAACAGATATGATACGAAAGGAAAATCTCTTACCGTAATAATAAATTTCTCCCCGAACAACAGACCGGGATACGAATTTCCCGTTGAGCACGGCGGCAAATACCGCGTGCTTCTGAACTCCGACCTTTATGAATACGGCGGAACAGACTATCTGAAAGATACGGTTCTGAAAACCGTCCGTTATAAAAACGGCAGAAACAGCGTTTCCGTCCTGCACTTCGATTTACCTGCCTATTCGGCTCTTATCCTGCAGAAGACCTCGAATTCTTTTGGCGGACAGAAAAATGAGCCCGATTATTCCCCCGCGATTATTCCATCAGGCGTAAAAACAGAAAAAATAAATAGACAACGATAACGGAAAGTGAGGGTCCCCTATGTACAGAAAAACCGAATGTATCGCAATGCTGCTTGCCGGAGGGCAGGGCAGCCGCCTCTATGCTTTAACCGCAAAAACGGCCAAACCGGCAGTTCCCTTCGGGGGTAAGTACAGAATCATCGATTTTCCCATGTCAAACTGCGTGAACTCCGGCATATACACCGTCGGTGTGCTCACTCAGTATCAGCCTCTCGTCCTTAACGAATATATCGGAAAAGGAGGCCCCTGGGACCTTGACCGTGCGCAGAACGGTGTCACCGTGCTGCCGCCTTATCAGGCAAAAGAAGGAGCTGACTGGTACCGTGGAACCGCAAACGCGATTTACCAGAATCTCACTTACATAGACCGCTATGACCCCGATTACGTTCTGATTCTTTCGGGAGATCACATTTACAAGATGGACTATTCGAAGATGCTCGCCGCCCACAAGGCGAAGGGCGCCGACGTTACCATCGCCGTTCTTGAGGTCCCGATTGAAGAAGCAAGCCGTTTCGGAATTATGAATACCGACGAAGACCTTCGCATTTACGAATTTGAAGAAAAGCCGAAGGTCCCGAAGAGCAACAAGGCTTCGATGGGTATCTACATTTTCACAAAGGAAATTCTGAAAAAGTACCTGGTTGAAGATGAAAAAACGCCGGGTTCTTCCAATGACTTCGGTAAAAACGTCATTCCCGCCATGCTGAACGACGGCTGCCGTATGTTTGCGTATCCTTTTGAAGGCTACTGGAAGGACGTCGGAACGATTCAGAGTCTGTGGGAAG
>DCGL01000159.1:13138-13586 GCA_002314565.1 Clostridiales bacterium UBA1779 | reverse complement strand
AAAAGAACCGTCCCTTGTCATCTCGGCCAAAAGGCGAGATGACAAAAGACCCCGACGTAAGTCGGATTGTCCCTTGTCATCTAAGCAAAAAACAAGCGTGACAACGAAGCGTCACGCTTGTTTTTTGCTTATTTTTTGCAGCCGGAGCAGTGCGAGCAGTCGCCACTGCAGCCCTTTTTGCCTTTTTTGCGGTCCTTGACGAGGCCGATAACTGAGAAAACGACGGCGGCTATTATGATTATTGCCGCACAGGCGACAACTAAAATGTCTGAAGTGAGACTCATATGAACAGCCCTCCTATCAGGTTTACGGCAAATGCGCAGAGCCATGCGACGGCGCACTGAAGAATGACAATAACTGCGGCTTTAAGGCGCGAACCGTATTCGCGGCGAATGGCGGCAATTGCGGCGGCGCAGGGAGTATAAAGAAGTGTGAAAGTCAGGAATGA
>DCGL01000159.1:6472-13108 GCA_002314565.1 Clostridiales bacterium UBA1779 | reverse complement strand
AAACGGCGCTTACTGCAGTCGGGAAGAGAGCGGAGATATCCTCGCTGCCGTTGAGCACGGTGAGCGTTGAAATAACCGCTTCCTTGGCGGTGACACCGGTAATCAGTGAGGTTGATATCCTCCAGTCGCCGAGTCCGAGCGGTCTGAAAATTACGGATACGATTTTTCCGATATAAGCAAGCAGACTGTCAGCACTGTCTGCAACGTAATTGATATGATAGTCAAAGCTCTGCAAAAACCAGATTATCATAGTTGCAGCAAAGATAACCGTGAAAGCTCTCTGCAGAAAATCCTTTGCCTTTTCCCAGAGAAGCAGCAGGGTGCTTTTCGGAGAGGGAAGACGGTAATTCGGCAGCTCCATTACGAAGGGAACCGGCTTTCCGCGGAAGGCCGTGCCTTTCAATACAGAAGCTGCAATGACACCTATGAGCATTCCGCCGAAATACAGACAGGTCATAACGAGAGTGCTGTTTCCGTGGAAGCAGAAATAGGCGACAGCCGAATAAATCGGAATCTTTGCCGAGCAGCTCATAAAGGGGACGAGCATAATCGTCATTTTTCGGTCGCGGTCCGAAGAGACGACTCTCGTTGCCATAATGGCGGGAACCGAGCAGCCGAAGCCGATGAGCAGCGGAACGAAGCTGCGGCCGGAAAGACCTATTTTACGCAGCGGCTTATCCATAACGAAAGCCACGCGTGCCATATATCCCGTATCTTCAAGGATCGACAGGCACAGAAACAATACGATTATTACGGGAAGGAAGCTCACAACAGAGCCGAGTCCTTCAAATATTCCGTCAACAATAAGACTTCGCACCACGGGATTGAGCCCGAAATTCACAAGAGCCGTATTGACTCTTGCACCAAAAGCTGAAATCAGGTCTCCGAGCAGGTCGGCAAGCGGCTGACCGACAAGTCCGAACGTCAGCCAGAAAATCAGCACCATAATGCCGATAAACACCGGAATTGCCGTCCATTTGCCGGTCATAACCTTATCCATCCGGACGGAGCGCTTATGTTCCCGGCTTTCGTGACATTTTACGACTGTCCCGGAAACCGCCTCCTCGATAAAGGTATAGCGCATATCGGCAAGAGCCGCATTGCGGTCAAGGCCCGATTCGTCCTCCATCTGAACGATGCAATGCTCAATCAGTTCTTTTTCGTTTTCATCAAGTTCAAGACGCTTTTCGTACTCCTTATCCCCCTCAATCAGCTTCGTTGCGCTGAATCTGGGCTTGAGCCCCGCCGATTCCGCATGGTCTTCAATGATGTGAACGACGGCGTGAATACATCTGTGAACTGCGGATTCGCCGGAGCAGAAGTCGTAAACCTTCGGCAGTATTCTTTTCTTGGATACGTACTTCAGCTTGTCAAGCAGTTCCGAAATTCCCTCGCCTTTGATGGCTGTAATCGGGACGACGGGAATTCCCAGAGCTTCACTGAGCTTGTCAACGTCTATCGTGCCTCCGTTAGCTCTGACCTCGTCCATCATATTGAGGGCGAGAACCGTGGGAACGCGCAATTCAAGCAGCTGAAGCGTCAGATAAAGATTTCTTTCGATATTCGTTGCGTCAACAATGTTCAGTATTGCGTCCGGTTTCTGATCGATGATAAAATCCCGGGTGACGATTTCTTCCTGAGTATAGGGACGCAGAGAGTAAATTCCCGGAAGGTCGACCACGGAAAAGTCGCGCAGCCCGCGTATCTCTCCTGTCTTTGAATCAACGGTGACCCCCGGAAAATTGCCGACGTGGGCGTTTGAGCCGGTCAGCTGGTTAAACAGAGCCGTCTTTCCGCAATTCTGGTTTCCAACAAGAGCGGCAATCATTTTTTCGCCTCCGCAAGGTCAATAAGTTCTGCGTCCTCGAGTCTTAGTGTGAGCTCGTATCCGCGCACTTCAATCTCAATCGGATCTCCCATCGGAGCCGCTTTTCGTACCGTTACCGTCGTTCCGGGAATCAATCCCATATCCAGAAGTCTGCAGCGCAGTGCGTTTTCACCGCCCACCGCGCTGATTTTTGCCGTGCCGCCTACAGGCAATCCGGCAAGTGTTTTTTTCTTATCCATACGGATTCCTTTCATTGAGTTAGCCTACGCTAACTATTATAACACTTTGCCTGTAATTTGGCAAGCGGATTAAGAAAAAAACTGAAAAAAGAGTTCCCGGAAGCATTATTTTGAGTTTTGCAAACATAATTGTAGATTATTTCTTAATTATATGCTATAATAATTTGTTAAATAATGTATTGAAAGGATTTTCAGCTGTGTTAACTGCCAGAACCTTTAAGCTGACGCCCGCTGCCAAGGATTATCTCTGGGGCGGAAACCGAATCAACGAAATTTTCAATAAAAATATAGATTTGTCTCCTCTTGCCGAAACCTGGGAATGCTCCACGCATCCTGACGGCCCCAGCATCGTAAGCTCCGGTGAATTTGCCGGTGACGATCTTGCCAGACTCTTTCTTGCATACCCCGAATTCTGGAGTCCGAAATTCGGTCGCGTCTCCGAATTCCCCCTGCTTGTCAAATTCATAGACGCAAAGCAGAGCCTGTCGGTTCAGGTTCACCCGACCGATGAATACGCTCAGAAGGTTGAGAACCAGCCCCGCGGCAAGACCGAGGTCTGGTATATCATCGACGCTGAGCCGGACGCAAAAATCGTATACGGCTTCAGCAGAAAAGTCACTCCCGACGAAGTTGCAGAGGCTGCAAAAAACGGAACTCTCGAGTCCCTTCTGAATTTCGTTCCCGTAAAAGCCGGTGACGTAATACCGATTCCGGCAGGAACCGTTCATGCCATCGGTGCCGGAATTCTGCTTGCCGAAATTCAGGAAAACTCCAATCTGACCTACCGTCTTTACGACTGGAACCGTGTCGGAGCCGACGGTAAGCCCCGTCAGCTTCACGTCGAAAAAGCCAAAGACGTCATGATCTGCGACTCCGTCCCGCCCTTCTCCGGACAGTTCAGAGAAGAGAAGCCCGGCCGCGAGACTCTCGTTGAAAACAAGTGGTTCAGATTTGACCGCCTTGTAAATGAAGGAGTCTCACAGCTTGAAAAAGATAAGAATATTTTCAATATTTTCCTTTGCATCAGAGGTTCGGGAGTCTGCGACGGCGTGGAATTCAAGGCAGGAGACTGCATCTTCGTGCCGAGAACCGTCGAAAGCCCTGCAATTGAAGGCAGCTTCACAGCCCTTATCTCACAGTAAGCCGGAAGGAAATTTTGAGGAAAATGAACGAAGAAATCCGCGCGAAGATACTTGAAAAAATTGAAGAATACGACAAAATCATCATAACCAGACACATCCGTCCCGACGGCGATGCCATCGGTTCGTCAAGAGGCCTTCAGGAGCTCATAAAAAACGCCTATCCGAATAAAACAGTCCTTTGTTCAAGCAAGGATTATTCCGACAATATGGCCTTTATCGACAAGCCCGAAAAGACTCTTGACCGGGATTTTTACCGCGATGCCCTCTGCATCATCGTCGATACTGCAACGGATAACCGCATTTCAAACAATTACTGGAATGAGGCTGCTCTGACAATAAAAATTGACCACCACGTTGACATAAAGCCCTACGGCGATATCAGCTGGGTTGAGGACTTCCGTTCATCTACCTGCGAAATGGTTACGCTGCTCAGCCTCGGCTCGGACGGAAAGCTGCCCTTGACTAAAGAAGCGGCACGATGTCTTTACTCCGGTATGCTGACCGATACGGGACGTTTCCGCTTCGGTCCGACAACCGGAGACACTCTCAGAACCGCGTCCGCCCTGCTCGATATGGGAATTGACACTGAAAGAATTCACGCCGAACTCTATCTTGATTCCTTCGATTACCTGCATTTCAAGGCGGATATGCTTGGGAACGTAAAGCTGAGTCCGAACGGCGTCGCTTACATCTACGTCAGCGCGGATATGCAGAGACAATACGGTCTCAACCGCGAGGACGCAAGCTCTGTCGTCGGCTTCCTTGACGGAATCCGCGGCAGCCTTATCTGGCTTGCTTTCATTGACAATATGCCCGAAGACCCGAACTACACGGGACCTTCAATCCGTGTCAGACTTCGTTCGCGCTTCCTTCCCATAAATCTTTTAGCCCAGAAATACCGCGGAGGAGGCCACGAAAACGCCTCCGGAGCCACGGTTTATTCCGAAAGGGAAATGCAGCAGCTAATAGACGAGGCCGATGCGATTCTTGCCGAATACAAGCGAACCCACGAAGACTGGCTGTAATTTTCATCCGCACAATCCCGATACTGATTTTTGAAAGGTTATTTTTATGATATATAACACAATTCTTGACGCCATGGGCAGCACTCCCATGGTTAAGCTCAACCGTATGCAGGACCCTGACAGTGCCAGAGTTCTCGTCAAATTTGAAGGACTCAATGTCGGCGGCTCCATCAAAACCCGCACTGCCTACAATATGATTATGGATGCTATTGAAAGAGGAGCACTAAAGCCTGACTCAATCATAGTAGAACCGACCAGCGGAAACCAGGGAATCGGTCTTTCTCTCGTAGGAGCCGTTCTCGGATACAAGGTCAGAATCATTATGCCCGATTCCGTCAGCGAGGAAAGACGCAAGCTCGTAAAGCATTACGGAGCCGAGGTCATTCTCGTTCATGACGAAGGAAATATCGGTCTGTGCATTGAAAAGTGCATAGCCCTTGCGAACGAATTCAAAGAAAAAGACCCGAAGGTCTTCGTTCCCCAGCAGTTTGACAACCCCGCAAATACGGAAATTCAGCGCAAGGGAACGGGAGCCGAAATTCTTGAACAGGTCGGAGGTCCCATCGACGGCTTCTGCTCAGGCATCGGTACCGGCGGAACCATCACCGGCATAGGAGAGGTTCTTAAAGCCGCAAATCCCGATATGAAAATCTGGGCCGTTGAACCCGAAAATGCCGCCATCCTCTCCGGTGGCAGCATCGGAACCCACATTCAGATGGGAATAGGCGACGGTGTCATTCCGAAAATTCTCAATACGAAGATTTACGACGACATCTGCATCATAAAAGACGAAGAAGCCCTTCAGACCGCCCGCGACCTTGCCTCAAAGGAAGGCCTTATGTGCGGTATCAGCAGCGGCACGAACGTGGCAGCCGCTCTCAAGCTTGCTAAATTACTCGGTCCCGGAAAGACGGTTGTCACCGTTCTTCCCGATACTGCCGAGAGATATTTCTCGACACCCCTGTTTGACTGATAACATAACACGTATTCGGACCTTGCCCGAATTGAATCCCTGAACATTATCTCAAAGAACTGGAGGAACAGTCAGATTATGAAAACAATTCTCGTTACCGGCGGAGCCGGCTTTGTCGGTTCAAATTTCTGTTATCTGCTGCTTGATGAACGCCCGGACGATTACCGTATCGTCTGTATTGATGCTCTGACCTATGCTGCCAATTTTCACACACTGGACAGAGCAGAGCAGAATCCGAATTTTAAATTCTACCGTGAAAACGTCTGCAACCGTGAGGAGATTTATAAGATTTTTGAGACGGAGCACCCTGATATCGTTGTAAACTTTGCAGCCGAAACTCCAATTGACAGAACGTTCTCAAACCCGACTCTTTTCCTTGAAACAAACATTCTCGGCACACAGGTGCTGCTGGATGCCTGCAGAAAATTCGGAATCGAGAGATTTCACCAGGTAGGTACGGACGAAGTGTACGGGGATATTCCTCTTGACAGAACCGATCTGTTCTTCTATGAAGATACTCCTATTCAGACCTCAAGTCCGTACAGTACGTCAAAAGCCTCTGCGGATCTTCTGGCAACTGCGTATTACAGAACTTATGAACTGCCCATAACCATAAGCCGCTGTTCGAACAACTACGGTCCCGGTCAGTACCCGAGAAAGTTTATTCCCATGATTATCAACAGAGCGCTTCAAAATAAAGAACTTCCCGTTTACGGCGGAGGACTCAACGAACGCGACCGTATATACGTAAAAGACCATTGCCGCGGTATCCTTTCCGTCATTGAAAAGGGAAGAATCGGTGAGATTTACAATCTCGGTTCTTCTGAGGAAAAGTCGGATATCGAGGTCGTAAGAACGGTAATCCGTGAACTCGGGTTGGATGAATCAGTCATAAAGCATTATGAAGACAGGCGCGAGCGCGGAAGACGCTATGCCATCGATTCCTCAAAAGCAAGGACGGAGCTCGGTTGGAATCCTGAGGTTTCATTTGATGAAGGAATCAGGAAGACAATTGAGTGGTACAGAAATAACGCTGAGTGGGTGAACGGATTCGGTATAGTGTGGTAATATACTGCCGAAAGAAAATTACTGCCCAACTTGCCTTCCCCACGGGGGAAGGATGAGGCTCAATAATACCGACGGAGAAGAAAGACTGCCCAACTTGCCTTCCCCACGGGGGAAGGTGTCAAAGTCGGCATAGTCCGACTTTGACGGATGAGGCTTAATACAGACCGGAAAAAATTACTGCCGTACGGGAATTTCGAGGCGCGTTGCGCCTCGAATATTTTTGCTCGCAGGCCGCTGGTGAGCGAGCTCCCCGACGACCTTTGCTCGCAAATGCGAACCCATGAAGCTTGATTTGCAAAGCTGCGCTTTCCAAATCGGCGCTTCTGCGCCGATTTGGTACGGGTCACCAACATAGAAAAGC